>DASYXP010000114.1:0-4883 GCA_035934835.1 Gemmatimonadales bacterium
CAACCACCCGGAGTGCCGGCTCATCGTTCTGCTGGTCGACGAGCGTCCCGAAGAAGTGACCGAGATGGAGTCGGCCGACGTGGGCGAGGTCGTGGCCTCCAGCTTCGACTGCCCCGCCGACCAGCACGTGGCGCTGGCCGAGCTCACCATCGAGCGGGCCCGGCGCCTGGTGGAGCTCGGCGAGCACGTGGTGATCGTCCTCGACTCGATCACGCGGCTGGCGCGGGCGTTCAACGCGGTCGAGACCAAGAGCGGCGGGCGGACGATGTCCGGCGGCCTCGGCGCCGGGGCGCTGGAGCGCCCCAAGCGCCTGCTCGGCAGCGCCCGCGCGACGCCGGACGGCGGGTCGCTCACCATCGTGGCGACGTCGCTGATCGACACCGGCAGCAAGATGGACCAGGTGATCTTTGAGGAGTTCAAGGGGACCGGCAACTGCGAGGTGACGCTGAGCCGCGAGCTCGCCGAGCGAAGGCTCTACCCCGCCATCGACGTCACGGCGAGCGGGACGCGGCGGGAGGAGCTGCTGCTATCGCCGCAGGAGCTGGATGTGACACGGGCCCTGCGCAAGCGGATGGCCGACCTCCAGCCGGTCCCGGCAAGCCAGCTCTTCCTCGAGCTCCTGCGCCGGAACAGCGACGATGCGGCACTGGCGAAGGCGCTGGGGGTGGCGTGATGGGTCGCAGGTCGCAGGTCGCAGGTCGAACCATTCGGAATAGGCACAGCACACGCCACGCGCCACCCGCCACCTAGTAGTACGTCTTCCCCGACTTTGCCATTTCCACGAGCGCCGGCGCGGGGGTGAACCGCGGCCCCGCATGACTGACGAGATCTGAGAGCATCTCGACGAGCTTGGACGCGCCCCAGGAGTCGATGAGCCGGAGGGGGCCGCCGCGGAAGGGCGGGAACCCGATCCCGAAGACGGACGCGAGGTCGCCATCGCGCGGGGAGCGGACCACTCCTTCCGCGAAGGCGAGCGCCGCCTCGTTGAGCATCGCGCAGATGAGCCGCCGCTCGATGTCCTCGGCGTACTTGGACGACGGGTGCACGCCGAGCAGGTCGTAGACGGAGTCGTCGGGACCGGTCTTGTGGCCGTCGTGGTACACGTAGAAGCCCCGCCCGTTCTTCTTCCCCAGCCGCTTGTCGGCGATCATCGTCCCCACGACGCCCGACGGCTCGAGCCGCTCGCCGAACGCCGCGTGCATCACCTTCCCCGCCTTCTGGGCCACGTCGATCCCGACCTCGTCGATGAGCGCGATGGGGCCGACCGGGAAGCCGAACCGCGTCATGACCGCGTCGATCTCCTTGATCGGCGTCCCTTCCTGCAGCAGGCGACCGGCCTCATTGAGGTAGGGGGTGAGGATCCGGTTGACCCAGAACCCCGGCCGGTCCTGCACGACGACGACCTTCTTCCCCATCCGGCGGCCGAACGCGACCGCCGTGGCGATTGCCTCGGGTCCGGTGCGGGCCGATGGGATGACCTCGAGGAGCGGCATCTTGTCGACGGGGGAGAAGAAGTGCATTCCGATGACCCGCTCGGGCCGCGCCGCGTCGGCGCCGATGTCGCCGATGGGGATGGTGGAGGTGTTGGTGGCAAAGACGGCGTCGGGTGCCGCCGCCTCGACCTCCTTGAGCACCTGGCGCTTGACGGCCAGGTCCTCGAAGACCGCCTCGATGACGAGGTCCATGTGGCGGAATCCACGGAAGTCCTCTGCGCCGGTGAGGAGTGCGGTCAGGCGCTGGTGTTCGGGGCGCGTGATGCGCCGCCGCTTGAGCCGCTCGTCGAGGAGCCCGATGGCCGCGTTGAGCCCCTTCCCCACCCGCGCGAGCTCGGCGTCCTTGAGCCGCACCTCGACCGCCGCGTTGCTCACCGCCGTTCCTGCGATGGCCGCACCCATGAACCCCGAGCCGATGACGCCGAGGCGGCGGACCTCGCGCGGCCGCGCGCCGCCGGTGCCGAAGTCGTCCTTCTTGAGCGCCGTGTCGGCAAAGAAGAGGCGGACCAGGTTCCGCGAGACATCCGTGACGGCAAGCGCACCGAAGGCCTGATGCTCGGCCGCGAATCCGGCCGCGAGGCCCCGGTCGTAGCCGGTGCGGATGACGTCGATGGCCTTGAGCGGCGCCGGGTAGTTGCCGCCGGTCTTCCGGAGGACCTGGGCCCGGGCGCCGCGGAAGACGAGCGCCCGACCCCACCGGGTGCGGTCGAGGAACGACGCCATCGATCCCGATGGACGCGGGGCCCGGAGCGGGATCCGGTCGGCGAGGCGCCGGGCCGCGGCCACCGCCGTGTCGCGCAGGATGGCGGGATGCACGAGCTCATCGGCCATCCCCAGCTTGAACGCCTTGGCCGCCCGCTCGGACTTCCCGGCCAGGATGATGTCGAGTGCCGCCCGGAGCCCGATGAGGCGCGGCAGCCGCTCACAGCCGCCGGCGCCGGGGAGGATGCCGAGCTGGATCTCGGGGAGGCCGAGCTGGGTCTTGGGATGGTCCGAGATGATCCGCCAGGTGCACGCGAGGGAGAGCTCGAGTCCGCCGCCCAGGCAGGCGCCGTGGATCGCGACGACGATGGGCTTGGGAAAGTCCTGCAGCCGCTGGACCATCTCCTGCCCGCCCCGCGAGAGTGCCGCACCCTCCTCGGCGCTCGTGAGCTTCGTGAACTCCTCGATGTCGGCGCCGGCGATGAAGTTGTCGGGCTTGCCGGAGATCAGCACGACCGCGCGCACTGCGGCGTCGGCGGCCAGGCGGGGGATGAGCTCGCCGAATTCCCGCTGCACCTGGGCGTTGAGGGTGTTGACCGGCTGGCCCGGCACGTCGAGCGTCAGCACGGCCACGCCGTCCCGGGTGTCGACGCTGAAGGCCGGCATCAGGCACGCTCCAGGATCATCGCGAAGCCCATCCCGCCCTGGGCGCAGATCGACAGCATCCCGAACTGCGCGTCGCGGCGTACCATCTCGTTGGCCAGCTGGGTCACGATCCGGGTGCCGGTGGCGCCGAAGGGGTGCCCGATGGCGATGGACCCGCCGTTGACGTTGGTGATGTCCCAGTTCACGTCTCCCGTGGGCGCCGGGAGGCCGAAGAAGTCCGCCCACTTCTTCGAGCCCCACGCCTGCACGTTGCTGAGCACCTGGGAAGCGAACGCCTCGTGGATCTCGAGGACGCCGATGTCCTTCCACGCGAGCCCGGCGCGCTTGAGCGCGAGCGGCACCGCGACCGCCGGCGCCATCAGGAGCTGCCAGCCGGGGTCGACCGCCGCGACGGCGTAGCTCCGGACGTACGCCAGCGGCCGGTATCCGAGCGACCGGGCCTTGGCGTCGGCCATGAGGATCACCGCGGACGCGCCGTCGGTGAGGGGCGAGGAATTGCCGGCGGTGACGGTCCCGTAGCGGCGGTCGAAGACGGGCTTGAGCGACGAGAGCGCCTCGAGCGAGGTGTCGGTACGGATCCCGTTGTCGGCGTGGAGGATCTCGTCCATCCCGCGGCCGCCGAACCACGGCGCGATCTCGGCCGGCAGGCGCCCGTTGGCGGTGGCCGCCGCGGCCCGCTGGTGGCTCATCAGGGCACATTCGTCCTGGGCGCGGCGGGTGATCTCGTTCTCCTTGGCCATCTTCTCGGCCGACTGGCCCATCGTCTCGCCGGTCGAGGGCTCGGCGATGGCCGGGGTGACGGGAATGAGGTCGCGCGGGCGGATCCGGGCGAAGGTCGCGAGGCGCTGGCCGAGCGTCTTGGCCTTGCTCGCGTCCATCAGGATGCGGCGCATCCCGTTCGAGTGGAGGATCGGCACGTCGGAGAGGGACTCGACGCCGCCGGCGAGGATCACGTCGGCGTTGCCCTGGACGATCTGGTCGTGCGCATCGGCCACTGCCTGGGCGGAGGAGGCGCAGGCGCGGTTGACCGAATAGGCGGGGATGGTGCGGGGGAACTGCGGCAGGAGGCTCACCTCGCGCGCGACGTTCGGCGCGAGCACCGACTGGATGACCTGCCCGAAGATGACCTGGTCGACCTCGCGGCCGTCGAGCTCGGCGCGGTAGAGCAGCTCACGGGCGGCGGAGCGGGCCAGCGCGGTGGCCGGGACGTCCCGGAAGACCGTGCCGCTCCGCGCGAAGGGCGTCCGCAGCCCCGCGATCAGCGCGCAGCGACGGTCCGGCGGGATGGAGAGCATCGGGTTCGCCTCTTCGCCGGTGCCGGGTTGCCCCGGTCGGCGGGAGCGGAGATTATTGGATTCGGGCGCTACACCCGGCGCTGGGCCACGATGCCGGCGACGGCGCGCCATCGGTCGGTGTCGACCGGTTCGTACACTTCCCGCCCGTGGACGATCTCGAGCGGCTCGACCAGCCGGGCCAGTTCCCCCGGGTTGAGCAGGTACGCATCGGACTTGGGGCCCCAGCCGAGCTGGCGCTGTGCCACCAGGAACGTTTCCATCACCAGCAGTCCGCCCGGCGCCACCCGCGCGATCACGTCCGCCATCCGCGCCCGGTCAAGATAGTTGAACGCCAGGACCACCCCAAACGTGCCCAGCTCCGGCCACTCACCCTCGAGGTCGACCGTGCGCAGATCGATCGTCAGCCCCTGTGCCGCGGCGGCCTCGCGGGCCACATCGATCCGGGTGGCCTCGCGGTCGATGGCCACCACTTCGGCGCCGAGTGCCGCCGCCGCGACCGCGTGGCGCCCTTCGCCGCAGGCCAGGTCCAGCACGCGGACGCCCGGACGGATCAGGTGATCGTGCCAGGTGAACCAGGTGCTGGGCCGGGGGAGGGCGGGCAGCGCGGGGGGGGACAGCCTGGGATCGCTCATCTCGCCTCGCCGGCCGACCTGGCGGCCCGGCCGTGGGAAGTGCTGGTCATCGGTGGCGGCATCGTCGGCGCCGCGATCGCGCGGGCTGCGGCGTT
>DASYXP010000276.1:0-4013 GCA_035934835.1 Gemmatimonadales bacterium
CGGTCCTCGGCACCGGATGCGCAAAGGCCTGGCGGAGGCCGGCGTCCGGGATCCCGCCGGCGAGCCAGGCCGCCAGTGCGGCACCCGCCCCGCCGAGCGCGCCGGTGACCCAGAGCCCGTCGCCGGGGCGCGCACCCCGCCGCGTGATGGGGCGCTCGGCCATCCCGAACACGGTCACGGCCACGCTCCACCCGGGTCCCGACGAGAGGTCGCCGCCCTGCACCGCCGCACCCGCCTCCCGCGCCGCGGCGCCGACGCCCCGCATCAACTCGGCGGCGTCGCGGTCGGTGGCCGCACCTGGCATCGTGAGCGCCACGAGCACCCCATCGGCGCGCGCCCCCTCGGCGGCGAGGTCGGACAACGCTCCGGCGGCAGCGCGCCACCCGATCTCCTCCAACGAGAGCCACTCCCGCCGGAAGTGCACGCCTTCCACACTCACGTCGGTGCTCAAGGCCAGCGTGCCCGGGCCGACGCTCACGAGTGCGCAGTCATCTCCCAGGGCCGGCGCATCGGCGCCAAGAGCGGCTTCGATGGCGCGGATCCGGTCGAACTCGGGGCCGGGGCCCAGTGGAACGTTGTTCACGGCCGGACGTAGTCGAGGGCAAAGCGGACGAGGCCGTGATCCGTCGCCACCCAGAGAAAGTCGTCGTCGATGGCGAGGTCGTTCGCAAAGCCGGGGAGCGCATCGCCGGTGAGGAGCGGCCGCTGGATGGGGCCGCCGAGCCGGGCAAAGCCCACTCCGCGCGCGCCGGCCACCCAGAGGCCGTCGCGGTCGTCCACCGCGGCGCGGATCGGGCCGACGATGCCGGAAAGGACCGGGCCCTCGGTCCAGCTCCGACTCGCCGGGTCGCGCCAGAGCATCTCGTCTTCGGTGAGTGCGACCAGCGTATCGGCCCGCCACGTGAGCGCGACGACCGGCTTACGGAATCGGGGCAAGCTCCCCCAGCCGGTGGCCTGCCGAAGGTCTTCTTCGCCCGGCACCCAACGGAACAGCCCGTTCAGGGTCCCGACCCAGAGCGTGTCGCCCTCGGCGGCGAGCGCGAGCGCCCGGTCGGCGAAGGCAGGCGCCACCCGACGCACCCGAAGCCGCCCGGCGCTGTCCACCAGCTGGCCGATCCCCGCCCACGTTCCGAAGAACACATTCCCGTGCTCGGCCACCACGGAAAAGACCCGTTCGTCCGGGAGCCCGTCGGCCAGCCCGAGGCGCCGGTCGCGCCCGCCCCGGATCGGGAACCCGACGGCGCCCTGATCGGTGGCGGCCCAGAGCGTCGTGTCGACGCCCGTCAACTTCCGGACGGCAGTGAAGGGCTGGCCGAACACCGGGTCGCCGAGGCGCCAGTCGGCGGTGTCGAGCTGGGCGGAGACGAAGCTCAGCCCCGCCAGCGAAGTGGCGCCCCGCTCCGTGAGGACCCACACGCCTCCCGGTGCGGCGAACACCGCGCCGACCTGGTCGCCCGGAAGGCCCAACGCGTGGTGCTGGGGAAAGCCGGCGCCGAACTGCAGGAAGAGCACCCCGGCGCCGTCGGTCCCCAGCCACCACCCGCTGCCGTCGGGAGAACGGGCGGCGCAGGTGTACCGCCCCTGGCCGAGTCCGGGCGTGGAGAGGATCGCGGCGCGGTTGGCGTCGATCTGCGGGTTCTCGCGGATGGCCTCGAGCACGGTGTTCGGGACGATGGGCTGGCGCGGGGCCTGCGACGGGAACGCATTCACCGCCCCGCGCGGCGCCGACTCCCACCCGCGGGCGGTGCGGAGGTAGAGCGTGCCTGACGGGTCGCTCCGGTCGAGTGCCATTTGGAGCACCGGGCCCGACGCGAACCCCTCGGTCCACCGGCGCAGGTCCGGCTCATAATGGATCCAGCCGTTCGTCTCCGACAGCCAGAGGCTGCCGTCGAGCGGATCGACCAACCCGGCGGTGACGCGCGAGAGCCCGCCCGGGATCTCGGCCGGCACAGGGAGACCGAAGCTTCGGGTCGCCGGCTGCCATTGCACCACGGCGTCGAGCGAGGCGACGTAGACCGTGGTGTACGACGCCGCGACCGCGGTGATCCGCGTGAACGAGCCCACGATGGTGCGGTCTTCCGGGCGCCAGAAGGACTGGGCGGAGAGGCGCAGGGGCGCAGGGGCGCAGACGAGGAGCAGCAGCGCGAGACGCCGTATCATACGCTCCTCGGCCGCTCGAGCTCCACCAGCACCGGGGCCCGGGGAGCGGGACGCGCCCCGCGGCGGATCTCCCACGCGCGCCAGAGGTCGGGAAGGACGGCCACGACGTCCATCGGCCGCATCGCGCGGGCGGTGACGCGCCGGGCGGCGATGTCAGCGGCGCGTCCGAGCGCCTGGGCGCCGAGCGCGGTCGCGACCGCGGGATCGAGCCCGCGCGCCAGCATCGCCGCGATGAGGCCGCTCAGCACGTCGCCGCTGCCGCCCGTGGCGAGCCCCGGATTCCCCGCTGCCACGGTCCACCTGGCGCCGCGCCCCGGCTCCCCCACCACGCTCGGCACGCCCTTGACGAGCACCACCGCGCCGACCTGATCCGCCGACTTGCCGGCCGCAGCCCAGGGATCGTGCTCGATGCCGGAGCTCAGGTCCGGGAAAAGGGAGCGGAACTCGCCGAGATGCGGCGTAAGCACCGCGGCGCGCCCCTTGAGGAGCGGGCGCAGGATCGCCGCGCCTCCCGGGAACGCCGACAGCGCGTCGGCATCGAGCAGGACCGGCGCCTTGCCCGAGTGGGCCAGCGTGGCCTCAACGCGGGACCGGGCATCGGGCCCTCGCCCCAACCCCGGTCCCACCACCACCGCATCGGCGCGCGCCAGAAGTTCCGCCGTCCGCGCCGGCGGCGCGCCGTCATCCCACTCGGAGGTCTGGAGGTCCGGTTCGACGGATGCGAGGTCGCGGAGCGACGCGGCGGGCGCGACGATGTGCACCAGCCCCGCGCCGGCCGCAAACGCAGCGCGTCCAGCCAACCGGACGGCGCCCACCATCCCGGGCGCGCCACCCACGATCACGATCCGGCCGCGGGATCCCTTGTGTTCGTTGGCAGCGAGGGGCGGCAGCCACTGGGCCGCGTGGTCGTCGTCGACCAGCTCGGGGAGTGCGGGGTCGGCCGGCGGAAGCCCGATGTCGACGACGACGATGTCGCCCGACTCGTCGCGCGCGAGGAGGTGGCCGCGGCGGAGCCCGCCGAAGGTCACCGAACACGCCGCGGCCGGGGCGCCGTGGCTGGCGCCGCTTCCGAGGTCGAGCCCGGTCGGTCCGTCGAGGGCCAGGATCGGAAGGGAGAGGTCGCGGAGACGTTCGACGACGGCGGCGATGGCTCCGCGCGGGGGGCCCGACGCCCCGGTGCCGAGGAGGGCGTCGACCAGGAGCGCCACCGAGGGCCAGGGACCATCGGCCCCGACCGACCGGACGCCGTCAGCGCGGGCGAGCGCCGCGGCGGCATCGTGGAGGGGCGTACCCTTCCCCTCGGCCGGAGCCACCCAGACCGGGACGCCGAGCCGATGGAGCGTGCGGGCCAGGACCCAGCCATCGCCGCCGTTGTTGCCGGGGCCCGCCGCCACCAGCACGCCCTGCCGCGCCGCGTGGGGAAAGCGGTCGAGCAGCACCGCCGCCGCAGCGCGGCCGGCGGATTCCATCAGCGAGGCAAGGGGGATCCCGTGCGCTTCCGCGCGTGCGTCCCAGGCGGCCGACTCGGCCGGCGAGACGATGGGGATCGGGACGGCGGGCATGGCGGAAAGGTAAGCGGAGGGCGGGAGGGAGGAGGAGGAGGAGGAGGAGGAGGAGAAGGAGAAGGAGGAGAGGAGAAGGAGAAGGAGGAGAGGAGAAGGAGAAGGAGAAGGAGAAGGATGGAGGAGGAGGAGAAGGATGACGGGACCGGCCCGCTTCACTTTTCACCCCGCCCCCCGGCTCCGCCTCCTTGCTTCTCCTTCTTACTTCTCCTTCTTACTTCTCACTCGTCTTCACGACCTTCCCGAACGCCACCTCCCCGGTGTCGATCCGCAGCAGGAAGGCGCATTCAG
>DASYXP010000133.1:0-4271 GCA_035934835.1 Gemmatimonadales bacterium
CCTCGACGGCCTGGCCGGCGAGCGTGGCGATGAGGTCGTCCGCCTCGTAGCCGGCCTTCGACAGCCGGGCGATACCGAGTGCGTCGAGCACCTCGAAGATCAGGGGGAGCTGGCTGCGGAAGTCGGCCGGGGTTTCCTTCCGGTTGGCCTTGTACTCGACGTACTGCTCGTGCCGGAACGTCGGCTCGCCCCGGTCGAACGCGACCGCCACGTGCGTGGGCTGCTCGTCCTGCAGCATTTTGATGAGCATCGAGGTGAAGCCGTAAACGGCGTTGGTCGGCTGCCCGGTGGTGGTGGCGAGGTCCGGGGGCAGGGCGAAGAAGGCCCGGTAGGCGAGGGAGTGCCCATCAAGGAGGAGGAGCCGGCCGCGCGGCCCGGCCTGCGCCTGTCCAGCCTGGGCCTTCGCCGCTGAGTCCGATCCGGCCGACGGTGTCACCACGCGGGAAGTCTAGTGCCCGGTCACGACATCGGCGGGGTTCCGTCAGGCCCGGGGCTAGGCTTCCTGGAGCGGGCAGCCGCCTGCCACGACGTGGAGGTGACGGTGGATCAGGACGGCACGTCGCGGGTCATGGAGACCTACCTCGCCGCGGCCAAGAACTCGCTGGCCGACCGGATGGGCATCACCATCGTCGAGGCCAGCGCGGAGCGCGTGGTGGGCACCATGCCGGTGGCCGGGAACACCCAGCCCTACGGCCTGCTCCACGGCGGGGCGTCGTGCGTGCTCGCCGAGACCCTCGGCTCGCTCGGATCGGCGCTGCACGCCGGGCCGGGCCGGATCACGGTCGGCATCGACATCAGCGCCACCCATCACCGCGCCGCCTCGGCCGGAGAGGTGACCGGTGTCGCCACACTTCTGTACGGCGGGCGCACGATCACGACCCACGAGGTCGTAATCAGCGATGGTGCGGGGCGGCGGATCTGCACCGCACGACTCACCTGCCTGCTCACCGACCGGGTCCCCGGCCAGGCCCCGGCGGCCGGATCCCGGCCGGTCCGCCCTGAGACCCCCGCCTGACCAGGCACGAAAGACCCGAAGACGCGTCCCATCAGGGGAACGGCACACGACCGGACCTTTACGGCATTCCGTCCGGGGAATGGAGATGCCTTTGCGCCGCCCGCCCGCAGGTCGCTACGGTGGTGCAGAGGGCCCGGGGCAGCCGAGTAGAGAACGTGTCGACCCGGGGAAGGCCGACACGGCACCAAAGGCGCCCCGGGCTCCCGAGGCGGCTTCGCATGCTTGGCGACCCAACAGTCTGTTGGCCGGCTTCTGTAAGCGCCAGTGAGCCGTTGAGTCCGGGGCGGGACTACGCGGAGGGCTGGTCGCCGGGAGTGGGATCTTGGGAGGGGAGCGCGCCGGCGAGCACCTCTTCGGCGACCTGGCGCATGGCGACGCGGCGGTCCATCGACGTCTTCTGGATCCAGCGGAACGCCTCCGGCTCGGTGAGGCCGCAATCGGCCTGAAGACGGCCCTTGGCCCGGTCGAGGAGCTTACGCACCTCCAAGCGATCGCGCAGCGTGTCGACCTCGGCCCCGAGCGCGGCCACCTCCTGGAAGCGGCTGACCGCGATTTCGATCGCGGGCACCAGGTCAGCCTTGGTGAACGGTTTCACAAGGTAGGCCATCGCGCCCGCGTCGCGCGCCCGCTCGACGAGTTCACGCTGGGAGAACGCGGTGAGGATGACGACGGGGACCATGTGCTTTGCCGCGATCTGCTCGGCCGCGGAGATCCCGTCCAGCACCGGCATCTTGACGTCCAGGATCAGCAGGTCGGGCCGCAGACTCGCGGCAAGCTCGACCGCCTGCTCCCCGTCGGAGGCCTCCCCGGCTATCTCGTAGCCCTCCTCCTCGAGCATCTCCTTCAAGTCGAGCCGGATCAGCGCCTCGTCTTCGGCGATCACGACGCGGACCGGTCTCTGGCTCACAGCCACGAGCGTACCCAAAGCGGGTAGATTGACGTCGGCCACACCTGGTCACGCCCCGGTAGACCAACCGGCAGAGTCCGCGGTCTCAAACCCCGTGCAGTGTGGGTTCGAATCCCACCCGGGGCACCGGCCGGTCAGTATCCGGAGCGGATGTCGTAGTCGTCCTCGTCCACCACATGCATCGCCGCCTCTTCCGCCGTCGCCGCTCCGCCATCGATCCCGGTGTCGCGCGCGACCAGGTCGGCCTCGGTGTCTGGATGCGCGCCTTCGTCCTCGGCTACCAGGCGGCCCGCGCGGGGATCTGCGCCATCATCGAGCAGGAGCCCGTCGATGTCCTCATCCGCCGCGTCCTCGTCCCCGGCGCCTGAGGACTCCTCATCATCGGCGTCAAAGGCAATGTCCGGCTCCTCCTCGGCCAGCAGCCGGTCAAGGGACTCGCCCTCTCGCTGCTCGCCGGCTGTCGTGCCGAATCTCATCCCTGCCGACCACCGCTCCGGCGTGACCACGCCCCGGTCGAGGGGGTCGTCCGCAGGCTCACCGGTCAGCGTGTCGGACGTGTCCAGCACCTCGTAGTCCTCGAGATCAGCGGACTCGTGGCGAGTTTCGTCAGGCATAGGCTCAGCTCCTCTCCCTTACGTGGCGCGCCCGCAACGGGCAAGCGTCTGCCTTAGCCAGTTAAGTACAACCCATCCAGCGCTCCGGCGCCGGCACCCACTCGGGCTTACCCGTGCGCGGCGGCCATGACCGCATCATTCACGTCTAGGCCCTCCCGCGCGGCCCGCCGGGCCGCTTCCTGCACCCGTTTGTAGTCATGCGGCATGACCTTGCGGAACCGCCCGAGGGCCGCGTCCCAGTCGGTCAGCAGCCGCGCCGCCACCGGCGAGCCGGTCTCCGCGTGATGCCGCTCCACCAGGCCCCGCAGCAGGTCACCGTCCCGGCCGTCCACCGGTTCGAGGTCTGCCATGCCCGTATTCACCCGGCGCGGGTCGGGGTCGAGCAGGTATGCGGTCCCGCCGGACATCCCCGCGGCGAAGTTGCGCCCGGTCCGGCCGAGCACGACCACGGTGCCGCCGGTCATGTACTCGCACCCGTGGTCCCCGGTGCCCTCGGCCACGGCGACCGCGCCGGAGTTGCGCACGCAGAACCGCTCGCCGACGATCCCGCGCAGGAACATCTCCCCGCCGGTCGCGCCGTAGCCGATCACGTTGCCGGCGATGATCTGCTCCTCGGCCGCGAACGGTGCCGCGGGGTCGGGTGCCACGATGATTCGCCCGCCGGACAGGCCCTTGCCCAGGTAGTCATTGGCGTCCCCGGAAAGGCGCAGGGTGACGCCCCTGGGCAGGAAGGCGCCGAACGATTGTCCCGCCGACCCGGAGAACCTCACGCTGATCGTGTCGTCGGGCAGGCCCTCACCACCCCACCGTTTCGTCACCTCGTAACCGAGCATCGTGCCGACCGTCCTGTTGACATTCCGGACGGGAAGGTCCAGGGTGACCGGGCTGCCCTCGGCGAGCGCGCCTTCGGCGAGCTGAATGACCGTGTTGTCGAGCGCCTGGTCCAGGCCGTGGTCCTGGCCGGAGCGACGGCACCGCGCGGCGCCCTCGGGCAGGTCCGGCACGTGCAGCACCGGGGTGAGATCGAGCCCGGCGGCCTTCCAGTGGGTCACCGCGCGGGCGGCGTCGAGCAGCTCGGCCCGGCCGACCGCCTCCTCCAGGGTGCGGCAGCCGAGCGCGGCCAGGTATTCCCGCACCTCCTCGGCGATGAACTCAAAGAAATTGACCACGAACTCCGGCTTCCCGGTGAACCGTTTGCGCAGCTCCGGGTTCTGCGTGGCCACCCCAACCGGGCAGGTGTCGAGGTGGCAGACCCGCATCATGACGCAGCCGGACACCACCAGCGGCGCGGTGGCGAAGCCGAACTCCTCGGCGCCGAGCAGGGCGGCGATGATGACGTCGCGGCCGGTCTTGAGCTGGCCGTCGGCCTGCACCACGATCCGGTCCCGCAGCCCGCCCCGGAGCAGGGTCTGCTGGGTCTCGGCGAGGCCGATCTCCCAGGGCGCCCCGGCGTGCTTGATGGACGTCAGCGGCGCGGCGCCGGTGCCGCCGTCGTGGCCGGAAATGAGCACCACGTCGGCGTGCGCCTTGGCCACGCCCGCGGCGACGGTGCCCACCCCCACCTCGGCGACGAGCTTGACGTGGACCCGGGCCGCGGGGTTGGCGTTCTTCAGGTCGTGGATGAGCTGGGCGAGATCCTCGATCGAGTAAATGTCGTGGTGCGGAGGAGGGGAGATGAGCCCGACGCCTGGGGTGGAGAAGCGGGTCTCCGCTATCCACGGGTAGACCTTGTGCC
>DASYXP010000280.1:0-6081 GCA_035934835.1 Gemmatimonadales bacterium
CTTCCTCCTCCTCCTTCTCACTTCCTTCTCCTCACTTCCTCCTCCTCCTTCTCACTTCCTTCTCCTCACTTCCTTCTCCTCACTTCCTCCTCCTCCTTCTCCTTCTCCTTCTCACTTCCTCCTTCTCACTCCCCGTACGGCACCCAGATGTTCTTGACCTGCGTGGCCTGGTCGAGGAACTCCTCGCCTTCCCCCTGCTCGGACGCGTGCCAGTCGCGCGCACGGCCGTAGGTCACCCAGGTGCGCTTGAGGTTCGCGGCGGAGAGACGCTCGACGTCGCCACTCCCCGTGGCCGAGCCGAAGTACCACATCGCGTCGACGTCATCGTGGGCCGCCAGTACCTGCGCCAGTTCGTCGCGCGGGCCGGTCACGATGTTGATGACGCCGGCCGGGAGGTCGGAGGTCTCCAGCACCTGGTAGAGGTCGGTGGCCAGGAGCGGCGCCCGTTCCGACGGCACCACCACGGTGACATTGCCGAGCGCCACCGCCGGCGCCGCGAGCGACACGAGACCCAGGAGCGGCGCCTCCCGCGGGCAGGCGATGCCCATCAAGCCGATCGCCTCCGGCATCGCGAGCGTGACGTTGCGATACGGTGTGTGGTGCACCCGGCCGTCCCACTTGTCGGCCCACGCCGCATAGGTGAAGAGCCGGCGGATCGACGCCTCGACCTCGCGCGTCGCGTTGGCGGGCGTGGCGCCGGTGACGCTCCGGATCCGCGCCGCGAATTCCTGCGCCCGGACGCTCAGGTTCTCGGCCAGGTAATACAGGATCTGCGCCCGGTTGTGCGCCGTGGCGCCGGCCCAGCCGTCGGCCGCCTTCCGCGCCGCCTCGACCGCGTTCCGGATGTCCTTCCGGTTCCCGGTGCCGACCTCGCCCACCAGGTCGCCATCGGGCGCGTATACCGGCGTGCTATACCCGGAGTCCGGGCGCGCCTGCTTGCCGCCGATGAAGAGCTTGGCGGTGCGGTCGATGGGGGGAGTGGACCGACGCTCCGACGCTCCGACGCGACGGTCCAAGGTCGCAGCCTTCCTTGACGGATCGGTCCATTTAACCCGCCTCCGGAGCGCCTGAGCGTCTGAGCGTCTGAGCATCCACGCCGGCTTCACGTATTCCTTGAGCCCCTCGATCCCGCCCTCGCGCCCGAAGCCGCTCTCGCGGTAGCCGCCGAACCCGCTCGCCGCGTCGAACATGTTGGTGCAGTTGATCCAGACCGTCCCGGCCTTGAGCTTGGGCGCCACGTCCAGCGCCAGGTTCAGGTTGTCGGTCCAGACGCTCGCGGCCAGGCCGTAGCGGGTGTTGTTGCCGATCTCCACGGCCTCGGCGGGGGTGCGGAAGGTCATCAGCACCACCACCGGCCCGAAGATCTCCTCCTGCGCGATGGTGGCGGCGGGAGACACGTTGGTGAAGAGCGTCGGCGGATAGAACCAACCGTCCGTCGGGCAGCTCCACGAGGGCTGCCAGCGGATGGCGCCCTCCTCTTCCCCCTGCCTGACCAGCTTCTCGATCCGCTTCAGCTGCACCGGCGCCACGATCGCGCCGATGTCCACCGCCTTGTCGAGCGGGTCGCCGACGCGGAGGGTCTCCATCCGCGCGCGCAGCTTCCGCACCAGCTTCTCGGCCACGCCCTCCTGGACGAGGATGCGGGAGCCGGCGCAGCAGACCTGCCCCTGGTTGAACCAGATCGCGTCGACCACGCCTTCGACCACGCTGTCGAGGTCGGCGTTGTCGAACACGATGAAGGGGGACTTCCCGCCGAGCTCGAGCGACACCTTCTTGCCGCTGCCGGCCGTCGCGATGCGGATGATCCGCCCCACCTCGGTCGAGCCGGTGAAGGCGATCTTGTCGACCCCGGGGTGCTTGACCAGCGCCGCCCCGGAACGCCCGTCGCCGGTGATGATGTTGACCACGCCGGGCGGGAGCCCCGCCTCCTCCACGATCTCCGCGAAGAGCAGCGCCGTGAGCGACGTGAACTCGGCGGGCTTGAGCACCACCGTGTTCCCCATCGCCAGCGCCGGCGCGATCTTCCAGGCCAGCATCAGGAGCGGGAAGTTCCACGGGATGATCTGCCCCACCACGCCGACCGGCGCGGCATGCGGGAGCTCGGACGCCATCAGCTGCGCCCATCCGGCGTGGTGGTAGAAGTGGCGCGCCACCAGCGGGATGTCGATGTCACGGCTCTCCCGGATCGGCTTGCCGTTGTCGAGCGATTCGACGACGGCGAGGAGCCGGGAATGCTTCTGGACCAGCCGGGCCAGGGCGTAGAGGTGCCGCGCCCGGCCGTGGCCGCCGAGCGCCCACCAGGCGCCCTGCGCCGCGCGCGCCGCCTTGACCGCCGCGTCGACCTCGGCCGCGGAGGCCTGCGCCACGCTCGCCAGGCGCTTCCCCGTGGCCGGGTTCATCGTCTCGAAGGACTCCCCGCCGCTGGTCCGCCGCCACGCGCCGTTGATGAAGAGCCCGAAGCGCCGGCCGTGGCGCTCCAGCCACTCCTCCGCGGGGCGGGCCGACTCGGGCGCGGGGCCCCAGCTCATCGATTCGAAGATCTCGGGGATTGTAGTCATTCTGGTATCATTCCTGGTGAGCAGTGAGCAGTGAGCGGTGAGCAGGCGGGCATACCTCGCTCCCGCTTACCGCTCACCTCTTACCGCTCACCGGACTCACGCCATCGGGTGCCGGTGGTTGGCGGAGTAGCGGCCCGTCGCCGCGTGCTCCAGCTGTCGTTCGATGTCGGTCAGGAGCGAGCTCGCGCCGAAGCGAAAGAGCTCCGGCCGGAGCCAGGCGTCGCCCAGCTCGTCCTTCATCATCATCAGCCAGTCGAGCGAGTCCTTGGCCGAGCGGATGCCGCCGGCGGGCTTGAGGCCCACGCGGTGGCCGGTCCGCTCGAGGTAGTCGCGGATCGAGCGCGCCATCACCAGCCCGACCGGCAGGGTGGCGTTGACCCCCTCCTTGCCGGTCGAGGTCTTGATGAAGTCGGCGCCGGCCATCATGCACACCATCGACGCGCGGGCCACGTTGCGGAGGGTGGCGAGCTCGCCGGTGGCCAGGATGGTCTTCATGTGCGCGTCGCCGCAGGCGTCACGGAAGGCGCGGACCTCGTTGTAGAGCGCCGCCCAGTCCTCGGTGAGCACGTGGGCGCGGGTGATGACGATGTCGATCTCCTCCGCGCCGGCGGCCACCGACGCCCTGATCTCGGCGAGCCGCGTCTCGAACGGGGTGAGCCCGGCCGGAAATCCGGTCGACACCGCCGCCACCGGGATGCCCGAGCCGGCGAGCGCCTCGACGGCCGTCGGCACCATCGCGTGGTACACGCACACCGCCGCCACGCGGACCCGCAGCGACCCGGCCCCGAGGGCATCGAGGATGTCAGGCCGCACCGGCTGGCGGGCCTTGGCGCAGAGGCGGCGCACCCGTCCCGGCGTGTCGTCGCCGGAGAGGGTGGTGAGGTCCATCAGGGTGACGGCCCGGAGGAGCCAGGCCGCCTGCCAGTTCTTCTTGACCGTGCGACGCTTGCCGATCGTGGAGGCGCGGCGCTCGACCGCGCTCCGGTTGACGCGCACCTCCCGCACCCAGTCGAGCTCGAGCGGCGTGCCCGGGTTCCGGGGGGTGAAGGGCAGCGGCGCCAGGTGCACCGGCGCCAGGTCGACGTGTTCGGTCAGGGAATGCTCCATTGCGACGAGTCGGTAATATGGATAGGGCGGCCACGGCACGCTAATCCACCGGCCGATCACGCCACACCAGCATTGCCCAGTTCGGCCCCCTGCCATTCGTGCGCCAAAATGGCAGGATTGCCGGGTATGGGGATTGCCCAAGGAATGGTGTTGCCCAGAGGGGCCGTCCGGCCCAGGGCCAATTGAAAGGAACGTCCGAACATGGCATCGAAGATCATCGGGATCGACCTCGGCACGACCAACAGCGTCGTGGCCGTGATGGAGGGTGGCGACCCGGTCGTCATCCCGAACGCCGAAGGGGGCCGCACCACGCCCTCGGTCGTCGCGTTCACCAAGGACGGGGAGCGGCTGGTGGGCCAGGTGGCCAAGCGGCAGGCGGTCACCAACCCGAAGCAGACCATCTTCTCGATCAAGCGCTTCATGGGGCGGCGGACGCCGGAGGTCACGGAGGAGGCGCGGCGCGTCCCCTATCGCATCGTGCCCGGCACCAACGACCTCGCCGCCGTGGAGATCGCCGACAAGCGCTACACGCCGCCCGAGATCTCGGCGATGATCCTGCAGAAGATGAAGCAGACCGCCGAGGACTACCTGGGCCACAAGGTGGACAAGGCGGTCATCACCGTCCCCGCCTACTTCAACGACGCCCAGCGACAGGCCACCAAGGACGCCGGCAAGGTGGCGGGCCTCGAGGTGCTCCGCATCATCAACGAGCCGACGGCCGCGGCGCTGGCCTACGGCCTCGACAAGAAGAAGGAAGAGAAGATCGCCGTCTTCGACCTGGGCGGCGGCACCTACGACATCTCGGTGCTGGAGCTGGCCGAGGGCGTCTTCGAGGTCAAGAGCACCAACGGCGACACCCACCTGGGCGGCGACGACTTCGACCAGCGGCTGATCGACTGGCTGGTGGCCGAGTTCAAGAAGGACCAGGGGATCGACCTGTCGAAGGACCCGATGGCGCTCCAGCGGCTGAAGGAGGCCGCCGAGAAGGCCAAGATGGAGCTGTCGTCCACGATGCAGACGGAGATCAACCTCCCCTTCATCACGGCCGACCAGTCGGGGCCCAAGCACCTGAACGTGTCGCTCTCGCGGGCCAAGTTCGAGCAGCTGGTGGACGACCTCATCCAGCGCACGATCCCGCCGATGCAGCAGGCGCTCAAGGACGCGGGGCTCAAGCCGGAGCAGATCGACGAGGTCATCCTGGTCGGCGGCTCGACCCGGATCCCGAAGATCCAGGAGATCGTCAAGAGCTACTTCGGCAAGGAGCCGAACCGCTCGGTCAACCCGGATGAGGTGGTGGCCATCGGCGCCGCCATCCAGGGGGGCGTGCTGGGCGGCGAGGTGAAGGACGTCCTCCTGCTCGATGTGACGCCGCTGTCACTCGGCATCGAGACGCTGGGCGGGGTGACGACCGTGCTGATCCCGCGGAACACCACGATCCCGACCAAGAAGTCGGAGGTGTTCTCCACCGCGGAGGACAACCAGACCACCGTCGAGATCCACGTCCTCCAGGGCGAGCGGCAGATGGCGGCGGACAACCGCACCATCGGCAAGTTCCAGCTCACCGGGATGCCGCCGGCGCCGCGGGGGATGCCGCAGGTGGAGGTGACCTTCGACATCGACGCCAACGGGATCCTGCACGTGTCCGCCAAGGACAAGGCGACGGGGAAGGAGCAGAAGATCCGCATCGAGGCCTCGAGCGGGCTCTCCGACACCGAGATCGACAAGATGGTCAAGGCGGCCGAGGCGAGCGCGACCGAGGACAAGAAGCGCCGCGAGGAGATCGAGGCCCGCAACCAGCTCGACGGCCTGGTGTACAAGGTGGAGAAGGACAGCAAGGAGTGGGTGGACCGCCTCTCCGCCGACGTGAAGGCCCGCCTCGACCAGGGGCTCACGACCGGGAAGGAGGCGCTCCGGACCGGCGACGCCGACAAGATCCGCCAGGCGCTCGACGACCTCAACGCGGCCTACTCCGCCGCGGGGGCCTCGCTCTACCAGAGCGGCCAGGCCGCCGGCGGCGCGCCGGGCCAGGGCGAACCGGCGCCGGACGAGAAGAAGGAAGACGTCGTCGAGGCGGACTACGAGATCGTCGACGACGCTAAGAAGCAGTAAAGGTCCCTCACGTTGGAGCGGGCCGTCGGTGGCCCCACGCGCCGTCCGACCGGGAACTTGTCGGGCGGCGCGCTCGTAGACAGGTGCGACGCCCGGCACCGGCCGGGCATCTAGTGTAGGTTCGGACGGGACATGGGGTCGGCGCTCTGGGCCTGGCGCCCGGCCCCGCCAGCGCCAGCCCCTCGGCGCCGCACTTCAGGCTCTCCGCACCAGTGAGGATCCTCATGACCGTACGTTCGCAGAATTGGCTCAAGTTCGGCGGCCTCGCGACGGTCGCCTTCGCACTCGGCCTGCTCATCGCCGGGCT
>DASYXP010000168.1:0-5986 GCA_035934835.1 Gemmatimonadales bacterium
GCCGGACCGCGAGGCGCTCATCGTCACCGATCCCGGCGAGTTCGCCCCGCTCGTCGAGCGCGGAGAGCGCGCTCCGGGCCAGGTGGTAGGTGCCGAGCGCGTGCTCGAAGCGGCTGTGGGTGGCGCCGGGGTAGACCAGGAAGGCGTGGCCCAGCTGGCGCACGTAGCGGAGGCGCTGCACCGCGGGCGTGTCGACGAGCGTGGCGACGTCACGGTCGAGCCGGATGTTGTCCCACAGCGGGTCGCGGACGATCTCGAAATCGGGGTGCGGTGCGGGCATGGCCATCCCGTTGGGGAACAGACGCTCCGACGCTCCGACGCTCAGACGCGTGGCGCCTGGTGAGGCGTGAACGTAATCTAGCGCGCGCCCGCGTTCCGAGATCCCGGGCGCCGGATCCCTGATCCCTCAAAACACGCAGGGCCCCGGATTTCCGGGACCCTGAGCGTCCGTGCGTCTGTGCCCCGTTCCCCTACACCACCGGCCCCGCCTTGGCCACCTTGCCCTCGACGTGGTCCGCGAACTTGGCGAAGTTCTCCCGGAACATCTGGGCCAGCTTCTTCGCCTGCGCGTCGTAGGCGGCCTTGTCGGCCCACGTCTCCCGCGGATTGAGGACCGTGGCCGGCACCTCCGGCACCGCCGTCGGCACGTCGAAGCCGAACACCGGGTCGGTGCGGAACTCCGCCTTGGCGAGCTTTCCGGCGAGGAGTGCCCGCACCATCGACCGCGTGTGCGCGAGCTTCATCCGGCTCCCGGTGCCGTACGCGCCGCCGGTCCACCCGGTGTTGACCAGCCAGCAGGTGGCGCCGTGCTTGGCGATCTTCTGCCCCAGCATCTTGGCGTACACCCCCGGGTGGAGCGGCAGGAACGGCGCGCCGAAGCAGGCGCTGAAGGTGGCCGTCGGCTCGGTCACGCCGCGTTCGGTGCCCGCCACCTTGGCGGTATAGCCCGAGACGAACTGGTACATCGCCTGCTCGGGCGAGAGCCGCGCGATCGGCGGCAGCACCCCGTACGCGTCGGCGGTCAGGAACACGATGTGCTTCGGGTGTCCGCCCTGGCCCGACGGCTCGTGATTGGGGATGAAGTCGATCGGGTAGCTCGAGCGGGTGTTCTCGGTGATGCTCTGGTCGTCGTAGTCCGGGAGCCGGGTGGCCGGGTCGACGACGACGTTCTCCAGGATGGTCCCGAAGCGCTGGCTCGCCGCGAAGATCTCGGGCTCCCCCTCGGCGGAGAGGCGGATCACCTTGGCGTAGCACCCGCCCTCGAAGTTGAAGACGCCGTGTTCGCCCCAGCCGTGCTCGTCGTCGCCGATCAGGTGCCGGGCCGGGTCGGCGGAGAGCGTGGTCTTGCCGGTGCCGGAGAGGCCGAAGAAGATGGCGGTGTCGCCGTCGGGGCCGATGTTGGCCGAACAGTGCATCGGCAGCACGCCCTGCTTGGGCAGCAGGTAATTGAGCACGGTGAAGATCGACTTCTTGAGCTCCCCCGCGTACCGGGTGCCGCCGATCAGGATCAGCTTCCGGGCAAAGTGGAGCATCACGAACGTGCCGGTCCGCGTCTTGTGCACGGCGGGGTCGGCCTGGAGCTCCGGCGCGTGGAGCACGGTGAACCCGGGCGCGAACCCCGCCAGGTCGGCCGCGTCGGGGCGGATGAACATGTTCCGCACGAAGAGCGCCTGCCAGGCGTTGGGTGTCACGAACCGGACGTTGAGCCGGTGGGAGCGGTCGGCGCCGGCGTAGAGGTCCTGGACGAACACCTCCTGGGCGTCGAGGTGCGCCCGCACGGCCTGGAGGAGCTTGTCGAAGCCCGCCTCGTCGCCCTTGCCGTTCTTGTCCCACCAGATCTCGGCGGTGCAGCTCGCCTCGTCCACCACGAACTTGTCGTTGGGGGAGCGGCCGGTGTGCGGCGTGGTGATGGCCGTGTGCGCGCCGTGGGCGGTGAGGGTGCCCTCGCCGCGGCGGACGGCGTGCTCGATGAGCTGCGGGGGATGCAGGTTGGCGTGGACCCGGATCGGGTGGAGTCCGGTGCCGGGGATGCCGATCGCCTCGGGGGCGGGCTTGGTCGCGGTCATGCTGGGGTCCTTGTGCGTTGGTATGTCATCGGGCGACGGTCGCGACACGGCGGGAGCGCTCCTGCGCGTCCACCGCCGCGATCACCGCCATGTTGACGATCTCATCGACGTCTGCGCCGCGCTGCAGCACGTGGATCGGCGCGGCGAGGCCCACCAGGATCGGCCCGATCGCCTGGGCGCCGCCCAGCCGGGCGAGCAGCTTGTAGCTGATGTTGGCCGAGTTCAGGTCGGGAAAAATGAGGACGTTGGCGGGTCCCTGCAACCGGCTGAAGGCGTACGCCTGCTGCAGGATCGACTCGACCACGGCGGTGTCGGCCTGCATCTCGCCGTCGACCGGGAGGCCCGGCATCCGCTGGTGCAGGAGCCGCACCGCCTCGGCCACCTTGGCCTGCGCCGGGTGCTTGACCGACCCGAAGTTGGAGAACGAGAGCAGCGCCACCCTGGGGTCGATCCCGAAGTGCTTCACGAAGCCCGCCACCGCCTCGGCGATCTCGGCCAGGCGCTCCGCATCGGGCTCGATGTTGACCGTGCAGTCGGCAAAGAAGTACGTCTTGACCCCGACGATCATCATGTAGATGCCGGCCACCGCCCCCCCGGGGAGCGCCCCCACCACCTCGAGCGCCGGCCGGATGGCGTCGGGGTAGTACTGGGCCTGGCCCGCCACCAGCGCGTCGGCGTGGCCCAGCGACACCATCATCGCGCCGAAGTACGCGGGGTCGGCCATCCGGCGCCGCGCCTCGCCCCGGGTCACGCCCTTGCGCTGGCGGCGCTTCCAGAACGCCGTGGCGTACGCCTCCCGCTGCGCGCTCCGTGCGGGGTCGAGCACCTCGATGTTGTTGAGCGGGATCCCGGCCTCGGTCGCGGCCTCGAAGACCTCGCGCTCATCGCCCAGGAGGATCGGGGAGCCGATCCCCTCATCGGCCACGATCCGCGCCGCCCGGATGACCCGGGTGTCCTCGGCGTCGGTGAACGCCAGCCGCTTGGGTTCGGCCACGGCGCGATTGATGAGGCCGCGGATGATGGCCCGCCCGCGTCCCTGCCGCGACTCGAGCTTGGCGCGGTACTCGTCCAGGTCGATGACCTCCTTGGCGACACCCGACGCGATCGCCGCCCACGCCACCGCCGGCGCCACCCAGAGGAGCACCCGCGGGTCGAACGGCTTGGGGATCAGGTAGTCGGGGCCGAACCGGAGCGTTTCGAGTCCGTACGCCTTGAGCACGGAGTCGGGGACGTCCTCCTTGGCCAGCGCCGCCAGCGCGCGGGTGGCCGCCATCTTCATCTCCTCGTTGATCTTCCGCGCCCGCACGTCGAGCGCGCCGCGGAAGATGAACGGGAAGCCGAGGACATTGTTGACCTGGTTGGGGAAGTCGGTGCGCCCGGTGGCGATGACCGCGTCGGGGCGCGCCGCCCGCGCCACGTCGGGCATGATCTCGGGCGTCGGGTTGGCCAGCGCGAAGATGATCGGCCGGGGAGCCATCGTCTTGACCATCTCCGGCGTCACCGTCCCCGCCGCCGACAGGCCCACGAAAACGTCGGCCCCGACGAAGGCGTCGGCGATGCTCCGGGCGTCGGTCTTCCGGGCAAAGCGCGCGCGGTAGGCGTCCATCTCGCCCCGGCCCTCGTACACCACGCCCCCCTTGTCGCAGAGCGTGATGTTCTCCCGCGGCACGCCGAGCTTGACGTAGAGCTCCGCCGTCGCGATCGCCGCCGCGCCGGCCCCGACGAAGGTCACCCTGGTCCTGGTGATGTCCCGCTCGGTGACCTCGAGCGCGTTGAGGAGCGCCGCGCCCGAGATGATCGCGGTGCCGTGCTGGTCGTCGTGGAAGACCGGGATGTCGAGCGTCTCGCGGAGCGTCTCCTCGATGGCAAAGCAGTCGGGCGCCTTGATGTCCTCGAGGTTGATCCCGCCCACCGTCGGGGCCAGCATCTGGCAGAACCGGATCACGTCGGCCGGCTCGGGCGCGTCGATCTCGAGGTCGAAGACGTCGAGGTCCGCGAACGCCTTGAACAGGACCCCCTTGCCCTCCATCACCGGCTTGCCGGCCAGGGGCCCGATGTTGCCGAGCCCCAGCACCGCCGTGCCGTTCGTCACCACCGCCACGAGGTTGCCGCGCGCGGTGAAGCGGTAGGCGTCCTCCGGCCGGTCCTTGATGGCCAGGCACGGCTCGGCCACGCCCGGCGTGTAGGCGAGCGACAGGTCGCGCTGGTTCTGGAAGCGCTTGGTGGGGACGACCTCGATCTTGCCGGGGCGCCCCTCTTCGTGATAGCGGAGCGCGTCCTCGCGCTTGCGGTCGGCCATCGCTATGGCGCCGGGACGAGGTCGGGGCGGAAGTGGTACAGGAAGAGCACGGTGGAGATGTCGCGGGCGGTCGGCGTCGGGACCAGCGGGTTCGATGACATCAGGTCGTCGAGCGAGTCGCTGTGCTGGAAGAGCCCCATGCTGTGCCCCAGCTCGTGGGCCACCGTGAGCCCGAGGCACCAGGTGGTGCTGTCCTGGCCCAGCGGGTACTTGTTCTCGACGTAGATCCGGATGGGCAGGAGGAGCTTCTTGTGGTCGGGCCGGCTCACGATCACGTCGGTGGCGCCGCTGCACTGCGGGGCCATCGATCGCATCCGCACCGCCGCGGGGAGCACCGGCGGCACCCCGGCGTACACCAGCACGTCGGCGTGGGTGGAGTCGCCCACCAGCGTCGCGTCATACTCGCCGTACTGCAGCACCTGCTTCCAGAGGGCGATCGCGTCCCGCACGTGGCCCGGGAGGCCGAGCCCGCCGCTCGTGTCCGCCCAGATCCGGACTGGCAGCCGTGATGTGGGCCAGTGGAACCAGACGGTGTCGGTGTACACCGAGTCCTGGTGGTACACGACGCCGTCCACAGTGTCGTTGGCGGTCATCGAGTCCCGCGCCACCAGCGTGAACCCGTACCCCGTCGGCCGGAGCGGACTCGACAGCTCGGCGCAGGCGACGGCCACCCCAGCGGCCGCCAGTGCCAGGGCCAGCACGCCCCGCCGACTCAATGCGCCACCCCGATGGCCAGCGTGATCCGATGCACGTCCTCGCTCCCGGTGTAGCCCTGCGACTGGAGGTGGGTCGTGGTGAACCGATGGTAGTCCCACCGGAGCGCGGCGGAGAGGTCCCACCCTGGCCGCCAGGCTCGGTGATACTCGAGGCCGAGCCCACCGGCCGCGCGGGTGGGCGCGCCGTCCTGGAAGATCCCGGTCTTCTGGGCGGGGAGGTACGTGATGAAGCCGAGCGCGGCCCGCCACCGGAGCCGGGGGACCACCTGGCCCTCGGCGCCGAGCGTGAAGGTGGCGGTCCGGAGGGTGCCGAGGTCTGTCGTGACGCCGTTCTCCTTCGAGGCATAGGAGCCGCTCGCCAGGCCGAGTTCGACGTCGAACCGGCGACCCTTGTCATCGAGCGGAATGGACCCGCCCAGCAGCAATACCGGTGCCACCGCCGGGGTGATGGTCAGGGGCGACACGATCGCATCGCTCACGATCTTGGTCGACGCCACCACCCCGATCCGTCCCGTCCACTGCACCTGCGCGGCCAGCGCGCCCGGTGCCAGGGCGATCACGACCGCGGGCCCGGTCGCCAGGCGCCGGAGCGAGGGCAGAAGGACGTTCGGCATGAGGGGAAGGAAGATAGCGGGGCGGGGGTGGTGCCGGGGGATGTTCGGGGGAGCGAGGTTGAAAGGGAAAAGTGAAAAGGGAAGAGTGAAATGGGGGGCGGTGCCGCGCCGCACCTCCCTGTCGCGTTACACGTCGTACCTCTTCCCTCCTCCCTCTCACCTCTCACCTCTTACCGCTTACCGTTGACCGTTCACCGTTTCCCGACGTACCCCCGCAGCCGCGCCAGCATCTTCCGGTCGTTGGTGACCATGTCCTCGCTCTTCGGGGTCTCGAGGATCTTGGCCACGCCG
>DASYXP010000169.1:0-13225 GCA_035934835.1 Gemmatimonadales bacterium
TAACTTTCGCGATGCCCGAACTCGCCTCCGGCCTCATCTACTATGTGGTGTTCCTCTTCTCGACGACGCTCCACGAGGCGTCGCACGCGTGGGCCGCGCTGCAGGGGGGCGATCCGACCGCGTACCACGGCGGCCAGGTGACCCTCGACCCGATCCCACACATCCGGCGCGAGCCGGTCGGGATGGTGGTGCTGCCGCTCCTCGGCGTCATCGCCTCCGGATGGCCCATCGGCTTCGCGAGCGCGCCCTTCGACCCCGAGTGGGCGCTCCGCCATCCGCGGCGCGCGGCGCTGATGGCGCTGGCGGGGCCCGCATCCAACTTCCTGCTCGTCGTGCTGGCGGGGCTCTTCCTGCACCTGGGCCTGGCGCACGGCGTCTTCCAGGCGCCGGAGAGCGTGAGCTTCGACCATATCGTGGAGGCCGCCGACCCCGACTCGATGTGGCGCGCCGGCGGATTCCTGCTGAGCGTGTTCTTCTCGCTCAACCTGCTCCTGGGACTCTTCAACCTGCTGCCCTTCCCGCCGCTCGACGGCGCCGGGGTCCCGCCGCTCTTCCTCCACGATGCCGGGGCGCACAAGTACCAGGAGTTCGTCCTGACCCACCGCGGGCTCGGCCTCATCGGCATAATCGTGGCGTGGCAGCTCATCGACAAGCTGTACCACCCGGTGTGGCTGGCGGCGGTGAACCTGATCCACTTGGCGGTGCATTATGGCTGACCGCACCCACGGAGCTCACCTGTGCGCCTGAAGCTCATCGACCGGACCGGCCGGCTCGTGGGACCGATCGAGACGGCCAAGGTCGTCAAGACCGACGCCGAATGGCGGGCGCTGCTCACGCCGGAGGAGTATGCCGTCGCGCGCGGCAAGGGGACGGAGCGCCCCTTCTGCGGCACCCTGCTCGACAACAAGAAGGAGGGGGTCTACACCTGCATCTGCTGCGGGCTCCCGCTCTTTTCCTCCGGCGGCAAGTTCGATTCCGGCACCGGGTGGCCCAGCTTCTTCGAGCCGGTGGCGGCGGAGAACGTCACCACCCACGCCGACGTGAGCTTCGGGATGCGGCGCACCGAGATCCTCTGCGCCCGCTGCGACTGCCACCTGGGGCACGTGTTCGAGGATGGACCGAAGCCCACCGGGCTCCGATTCTGCGTCAACTCCGAGTCGCTCAAGTTCACCGACCAGGCCGACCTGGCCAAGCTGGCGGATCCGGCGGCGGGGTGAGGGGCTATCAGCTATCAGCTATCAGCTATCAGCTATCAGCGCGAAGGTACCGGCGACTAACTCGCGCCACTAGCCACCCGCCACCTACCGCTTACCACATACCGCTCACCGAACGAGCACTTCCCCACGCAGCCTGATGTCCCGTGACGACGCCCCGATCATCACCGCCACATTGCCCGGCTCCATCACCCAGTGCGCCTGGGCGTCGAGGACCCGAAGTTCCGGCGTGCCGAGGATGAAGGTCACCTCCTGCGACTGGCCCCGCTCGAGGTGGATCCGCCGGAAGCCCGCCAGGCGGATGACCGGCTGTGCCGCCGACGACACATCAGGCCTGAGATAGACCTGCACCACCTCATCGCCCGCGCGGCCGCCGGTGTTGGTGACGGTGCAGTGCACCTGGGCGGCGCCGCCCGAGGCGATCGACGCCGGCTCGATGCGCAGGTCGCGGTAGGCGAACGTGG
Organism: Gemmatimonadales bacterium; assembly: GCA_035934835.1. Taxonomy (GTDB): domain Bacteria; phylum Gemmatimonadota; class Gemmatimonadetes; order Gemmatimonadales; family GWC2-71-9; genus CAMLHU01. Next base: position 1,679 of record DASYXP010000169.1, read on the forward strand.
TATAGCTCAGCCCGAACCCGAACGGGAAGAGCGGCTGCCCGCTCAGGTCCAAGTAGTCATCGCCCCGGCCGGTGGGCTCGTGATCGTAGACCAGCGGGAGCTGGCCTTCCTCGAGCGGGAAGGTGACGGGCAGGCGCCCCGCCGGGTCCACGCTTCCGAAGAGCACGTCGGCGACCGCGGTCCCGCCCGCCTCGCCGGGATACCACGCATCGACCACCGCCCCCACCTGGTCGATCCATCTCGACATCGTGATCGCGCTCCCGCCCACCAGCACGACCGTCACCGGCACGCCGGTGGCCGCCACCGCCCGGATCAGATCCTCCTGGTGCCCCGGAAGTCCGAGCCGCGCGCGATCGCGGAACTCCCCCTCCTCGATCCCCGCCACCACCACCGCGGCATTACTCCCCCGCGCCACTCGCACGGCGCTGTCGATGGCGGCCTGCCACGCCCCCGCGCCCGTGGTGTCCCACAGGAGCTGGATCTTCCCGTTGCCCCGGGACACCTGGTACTCCAGCCGGATGTCGTGTCGGGACCCCGGCGCCAGCGACACTTCGGCCATCCGTACCCCGCCTGACACCTTGGCCCAGCGGTCGAGGAGCGGCCGGCCGTCGAGATACAGCCGATATCCGTCGTCCGCCGACACGCCGAGCCGCCGGATGCCCTCGGCGGGCGCCGTGATCGATCCGGTCCACCGCGCGCCGAACCACTCGCGCGAGAGCTGAGGCACCGGCGAAGTGAAGGTCCAGTTGAAGTCCACCGTCGCATCCACCCGCCGGGCCACCGGGGTTCCCGCCAGCGACGGATCCCTGAAATACTCCGCTTGAAGCCCCGGCACGATGCGCCCGCCGCCGGCCAGGGAGAGCGCTCCGGCCGGCACCACCGCGTGGTCGTCGCCACCGCGACCGGGGCCGGGTGCATACCGCACCGTTCCCGCCCCCTCCCGCGCCTCGATCGCGTCGAGGATCGACACGCGATGCACGCCGGGTCCACTGTAGCCGCCGGTGCGGGCCTCGACGGCGTCGGGACCGATCACGGCGAGCGTGGCGCCCACCGGCGGCGCGAGCGGCAGCGTGCCACGCTCGTTCCGGAGCAGGACGATCCCTTCCCGCGCCGCGTCGAGCGCGAGCGCCCGATGCTCGCTGGTGCCGTTCAGGATCGCGACACTGTCGGGGGAGACGTACGGGTGTTCGAACAGACCCAGCTCGAACTTGACCCGGAGCACCCGCGCCACCGCCGAGTCGATGACGGCGGAGGGGATGGCGCCGGAGAGGAAGGCCTGGAGATAGGGCGTGTGCTGTCGGTACGATGACTGGAAGATCACGTCGAGCCCGGCCCGGAGCGCGTGCGCGGTAGCGCTCGCGGTGGACGGCTCGGTCATGTGCAGCACCGTGGCGCCGCCGGTGGCCGCGGCGTCGGAGATCACGAAGCCCCGGAATCCCCACGCGCCCTTGAGCACGTCGGTCAGGAGGTGGCGGTTCTGGGTGGCAGGCTCGCCGTCGACCGAGTTGTACGCCGTCATCACCGACCGGGCGCCCGCCGCCAGTGCCGCCTCGAACGGCGGGAAGTACACGCGATCGAGCTCGCGATCGCTGACCTCGATCGGATAGCTGTCGCGCCCGCCCGCGCCGACGTTGGCCACGAAGTGCTTGGGCGTGGCGACGACGCCGGCGCGCTCGAAGGCGCCCACGTACGCGGCGCCCATCCGGGAGACGAGGAGCGGGTCTTCGCCGTACGTCTCCTCCACCCTGCCCCATCGCACGTCGGTGGCGACGTTGATGACCGGCGAGAGCACCTGCCGGACGCCCCGGCTCCGCGCCTCGACGGCGATGGCGCCGGCCACCCGCGCCACCAGCGCGGTGTCCCAGGTGGCCGCGAGGGAGATGGCCGCCGGAAAGTCGGTCGCGCCCGCCTCCATCAGGCCGTGCACCGCCTCGTCGAACGGGATGACCGGGATGCCGAGCCGGGTGTGATCGGCGAAGTACCGCTGGAAGGCGTCCACCCGCTCGGCGTACGCGCGGGCGGCGTCGGCGGTGCGTGGCGTGCTGACGCCGAAGACCTGGAGGCCGAACGCCCCGTGGGAGTAATCGGTGGCGGTGTCGCCCGGCGGGCCGAAGACCGGGCTCATGTAGAGCTGCCAGAACTTCTCCTCCGGCGTCATCCGGCCGAGGAGGTCCCGTACCCGGGCTTCGAGGGGGAGCGCGGGGTCACGATAGGGCGCCCCACCCCGCTGGGCCATCAGGCCGCGGGGAGGGACGAGCGCGAGGACGACGAGGAGGATGGCGCGGCGGGGCACGCGGGGAAGTTACTCGGGGCCTCCGCCTCCGGCCATCAGCCCGGCGGCGGCCGCGTCCCGCGGTCGGCGGACCGGAGTCCCGGCGCCGTCACGACCACCAGCAGCAGGTACATCACGAGCCCGTACACGCAGGGTGGGTAGCCGAAGATCGTCCCCGGCGCCCCGACCGCCGAGCAGCCGCCCGGGGCGTGCAAGCCGAGTTCGCGCCAGGTGAGCACGCCGGAGAACGCCGCTCCGGCGATGCTGATCACGAGCGCGATCCGCAACGAGACCTTGGCCGACAATGTGACCTCCTGGATCCGTGGCCGGACCATGCTAGTCTGCCTGCCGCGAATCCTCCGTGAAGCGAGGCTGAGGCCCGGTTCACCTGGGTGCCCCGACGTTTCACGGCCCATTCACCCGGGATTCACCACGCCCGCCGCAGATTCGGGACATCCGGCCACGGAATGCGATGGCGGCCGGCCCGGACACCTGATGGGAGGAAAAGATGCGCACGTCGATCCTGGTCGCGGGGCTCCTCGCGATCGCAGTGCCGGCGCAGGTCCGCGCCCAGCAGCAGCCGCCGACCCCTCCGGGGCAGCAGCAGCAACCTGTGGCGCAGATGCAGCGGATGCAGGACATGCAGCAGCAGATGGAGCGGATGATGTCCCAGATCCACCAGACCAACCGCTGGATGGCCCAGCAGGGCACCCAGCAGCAGTTCCGGGAGATGGGACGCCAGATGGAGCAGGCGGCGGAGCGGATGCGCGACATGGTGCGCCTGGCCGACCGGCTGCACCAGTCCACCGATGTCCAGAAGGACCAGACCAAGCTCGGCGATGTGGAGCGCCTGCAGGACCGCCTCCGCACGATGGCACACGACCTCGAACAGGCGCACGATGCCCTGCGGACGATGATCGGCAAGCCGTGAGGCCAGCGGCGATCGCACTCACGCTGCTCGTGGCCGGGGCGGGCTCCGCCTCGGCCCAGAGCGTGGCGTATGAAGGAAGCGCCGGGCTCAGCACCGGCAACTACATCTTCACCACCCGCACGACGACGTGGAGCCTGACGAATGGCCTCGCGCTCACGTCGGGGCCGGTCACCATCCGCGCTGCGATCCCGGTCTGGATGCAGAACTCGACCGTCGTCTCCGGGACCGGGATGGGCGGGGTGCCGAGCGGAGGTTCGTCGAGCGACTCGGTGGGGATGCACCGCGGCGGGGCGGGCGGGATGGGCGGTGCCGGGGGGCCGGTGGCGGTGGCCCGGGGATCCTTCACCAGCTATCGCGTCGCCGTCGGCGATCCGGTCGTGGGCGTCACCGCCGCGCTCCGGTCGGGCGATGGCGTGCGCCTGGCCGCGGGCGCCGTGGTCAAGGCGCCGCTCGCCGATACGGCGTCGTTCGGGACCGGGCAGTGGGACTTCGGCGCCACCGGCTCATTGAGCGTTCCGGCGGGGAGCACGGCGCGGGTCAACCTCGACCTGGCCTGGTGGCGCCTCGGCGGCATTTCGGGGCTCGACTTCCAGGATCCCGTGACCGCCACGCTCTCGGTGATGCACGCCTCGTTCACCGGCCACGGGATGTCGGCGTGGGTCCGGGCGGGGAGCTCCCCGCTCTCTGGATACGACCCGCCGGTGATGGTCGGGATCGACCTGCTCCGGCTCTCGGAGGCCGGCGGCGTCGGGGTCGAGCTATCGGCGGGGCTCACCGAGACCGTCCCCGACATTGCGGTCAGCGCATTCTGGCGCCGTCACCTGTGAGCTCCCCCGCCAGCCCTGCCGTCCTCCCCTGAGGTCCGGCGCTTCCGCCGCGCGCCCCCTGCCGTTACATCTTGTGGGCCCCTTCGCCGCCCCGGGCGGCTTCGCCGTCACCACCGAGAGGACCCATGAACATCCGTGCCTTCGCCGGCGCCATCGCGCTGGCCTCGCTCACGTTCGCCGCCGCCCCGGCGGCCCACGCCCAGGCCAACACCCTCACCGCCAAGGAGAAGGCGCACGGCTGGCGGCTCCTGTTCGACGGCACGTCGCTCGACGCCTGGCGCGGCTACAAGATGGACGCGATGCCGGTCGGCTGGCGCGTCGCCGACGGCGTCATCGTCAAGGACTCGAGCGCGGAGGACATCGTCACCCGCGACTCCTTTGCCAACTTCGAGCTGGTGATGGACTGGAAGATCGCCAAGGGCGGGAACTCGGGGATCTTCTACCGCGGCACCGAAGAGTACGATCACATCTACTGGAGCGCGCCGGAGTACCAGCTCCTCGACGATGCCAACGCCCCCGACGGGGCCAGCCGCCTCACCTCGGCCGGCGCCGACTACGCGCTCTACCCCTCGCCCGCCGGGATCGAGCACCCCGCCGGAGAGTGGAACACCGCGCGCATCGTCGTGCGCGGGAACCACGTGGAGCACTGGATGAACGGCAAGAAGCTCCTCTCGTACACCCTCGGCAGCGCCGACTGGGCCGCCAAGGTCAAGGCGAGCAAGTTCGGCAAGTGGCCCAACTACGGGAAGGCCACCCGTGGCCTGATCGGCGTCCAGGGCGACCACAGCGGGCGGCTGGAGCTCCGGAACATCAAGATCCGGGTGCTTCCAGCGAAGTGAGGTCGTGGGTCGTAAGTCACGAGTCGCGGGTCACGGGTCGTGGGTCACAGGTCACGGGTCTCGGGTCACAAGTCGCGGGTCACGGGTCGCAGGTCGCGAGTCGCACGCGCAACGGAAGGATCCTGGCCGTTCGTGACCCGGGACCTGTGACCCACGACCCACGACTCACGACTCACGACATCCGCTCCCCCAACCAACACGAGACCATCCATGCGAAAGACCCTCTTGTTCGCCCTTGGCGCGGTGCTCCTCCTGCCAGCAGCGGCGCAGGCCCAGGCCTGGAACACGAACGACCCGGTCCTCAAGCGGATCTGGTCGATCGGGATGGACAGTTCCTGGACGGAACCCCTGTCACACTCCCTCTTCGATTCGCTGGGACCACGGCTCACCGGTTCACCTGACCAGCGCCGGGCCAACGACTGGCTGGTCGGGATGTACAAGTCGTGGGGCATCGACGCGCGCAACGAGCAGTATGGCACCTGGCGCGGCTGGCGGCGCGGCTACTCCCACATCGACCTCGTGGCGCCGCGGGTCCGGTCGCTCGAGGGGACGATGCTGGCGTGGAGTCCCGGCACCCACAAGAAGGACCTGACGGCGTCCACGATCATCCTGCCGCATTTCAAGGACTCGACCGAGTTCGTGGCGTGGCTGCCGCAGGCCCGGGGCAAGCTCGTGCTGGTGGCACCGGAAAAGCCAAGCTGCCGCACGGCGGACGACTGGAAGGAGAACGCCACCCCCGAGTCCCTGGCGCGGATGGGCAAGCTCTGGAACGACATCCGGGCGGAGTGGGCCGACCGGATCAAGGCTACCGGCTACTCCCTGGCGCTCGGCACCGGGTCGCTCGGCGTGCGGATGGAACAGGCCGGCGTGGCGGGATTCCTGACCTCCCGCCCGAAGGACGGCTGGGGCACCATCGAGATCTTCGAGACGTATGACACCAAGGCGCCGGCGGTGGCGCTCTCGTGCGAGGACTACGGCCTCGTCTACCGCCTGACCGCCGACAACGACCACCCCAAGGTCCGGCTCAACCTCGACGCCGACCTCCTCGGCGAGCAGCCGGTGTTCAACACCATCGCCACCATTCCCGGCACGTCCAAGCCGAACGAGTACGTGGTGCTCTCGGCCCACTTCGACTCGTGGGACGGGTCATCCGGCGCCACCGACAACGGCACCGGCACGGTCACGATGATGGAAGCGATGCGGATCCTCAAGATGGTGTACCCGCACCCGAAGCGGACCATCATGGCGGGGCACTGGAGCAGCGAAGAGGAAGGGCTGGTCGGGTCGCGCGCCTTCACCGAGGACCACCCCGTGGTGGTCAAGGGGCTGCAGGTGCTGCTCAACCAGGACAATGGCACCGGGCGCATCGTGCGGGTGGGCGGCGGCGGGTTCCCCGACGCCGCGGCGCACCTCCAGCGCTGGATCGACAGCCTGCCACCGGTGTACAAGACGCAGATGGAGTTCGGCGGTGCCGGTCTCCCGGGCGGCGGCGGGAGCGACCACGCTTCGTTCGTTTGCTGGGGCGCGCCCGCCATCGAGCTCGGCAGCCTCCCGTGGAACTACTTCAACTACACCTGGCACACCAACCGCGACACGTACGACAAGATCGTCTTCGACGACCTCAAGTCGAATGCGACGCTCGTGGCAATGCTGGCCTACCTCGCCTCCGAGGACCCGACCACCGTCGGGCGGGAGCGGGTGGACCTCACGGCGCTCGCCGCGGCGCACCAGATCCTGGTGGATTCCGCCAAGGCCAACCCGGCCGACACGGCGCTCGCGCGCCGCGCCGGACTCACCGGGCCGTTCGCGCGCTACTTCCGGATCCCCACCACCTGGCCCGCGTGCGAGAAGGCGCCTCGCACGACGAATCCGCGCCTGCAGTGATCCGCTGACCCATGCGTCGACGCCCCCCTTTCCGCGATGGGAAGGGGGGCGTCGATGCGTCGGACCCGTGGGGCATGGGAGGTAAGAGGTGAGACGCGAAGCGTGAGACCCACGACCCAACACACACTAGCGCATTGATGTCAGGGCCAAGTACGGGGCTCTGGTGAGAAGGGCCCGATCGGAAGATCTCCGACCGGGCCCTTGAAGGTTCACTCTCCGGCGATCACTGCTTCTGCGGCGCGCCTGCCGGCGGGGGTGGCGGGGTGCGACGCCACGTGCCCGGGCCGTGGGGGCCGGCGCCGGGGCCGCGTCCCTGCCAGCCACGGCCACCCATCTGGGGCGTGGGCCACGCCTCGACCTGCTTCCGCTGATCGTCGGTCAGGATGGCCCGCGCCTTGGCGCCGGCCAGGATCCGGGTGAGCATCGCCTGGCCCATCGCGTCGTGGGCCGCCAGGAAATGCTTCCGGATGGCGGCGGTGTCGGTGCCGCCGGCATCAATCACTTCCTTGAGCTCGGCGTGGTGCATCTTGGCACTCGCCATCAGGGACGAGTCGGTGGAATGGGTGGCGTCCCGGAGCGCCGTGAGGTCCGAGATCTGGCGGGCTGTGAGCTTGAGTTCGCCGTTCCTGGCCAGCAGCCGCTCCGGGGAGTACTTCCCGGCAGGCATCATCCCACCCATCATCCCGGCCATCATCTTCATATGGGCGGGATCCATCCTGCCTCCCCGCATCATCATCTTGCCACGCATCGAGCTGTCGGGACGCTGGGCCGAGGCCGGCACGGCCGCCACCAACGCGGCCAGGCCCAGCAAGTAGCGGATCTTCATATCCTGCTCCTTCGGTCGTACGGGTGGACCTCACCATCGGGGCACTGCCGAGGCATACGCATCGCCGGACCGGTCCGTTGGACGTTCCACGGGTTTGACGCCGGACGGCGATGCCGCCAATCTCCAAGCGACCCTTACCTGAACGGACCTTATGGGAGCGACCGCCGCCGTCGCAGTCATCGTCCGCAAGGAACGTGAATTGGTCGACCACCTGCGCAGCGTCGGCGCGGTCTCCCCCGACACCGCACGCACTTTGTCCCAGCTGGGCGCAGACCAGGGCCCGGCGTGGCGGCGCCTGGTGGAACACGCGGTCATCCGCTCCACGCCCGTCGGCACCTGGTACCTCGACGAGCCGTCCTGGATGGCGCTCCGCCGGATGCGGCGGCGGCTGGCGCTGGTGGTCGCCGCCGCCGGCCTCATCGTCGCGCTCGGCGCAATGATCGTGTCGTTGATCGGCGGACACCGCTGACGCCCCGGCTCCGGCCGCTCTTCCCCATCGTCGCCGGCCTGCTGGCGACGGTGCTGGTCCTGTGGATCTCGCGGCGCCCGTTGCCCGCCATCGCACCTGACTCGGTGTCCTACCTCGGCACCGGCGTGTCGCTGGCGCACAACGGCGCGCTGCGGGTGCCGTTCAGCGACTGGACGGACGCCGACAGCACTGCCGCGTTAACCGACTACGCGCCGGGCTACCCGCTGGTGCTCGCCATCCCGATCGCCGCGGGCGTGGCACCGGCCACTTCCGCGCGCTGGATCCAGGCGCTTGCGGCCGGCGCGGCGCTCGCGATCGCGCTGGCGCTCCTCGACACGCTGGCGGGGCCGGTGGCGGCACTCCTCGGACTGCCGCTCCTGCTCCTCCTGCCGGCGCTGACCGACATCCATCTCTGGATCCTCTCCGAGCCGCTCTTCATCGCGGTCATGGTGGCCACCCTGGCCGAGATGGCGCGCCGCCCCGACCGCCCGCTCGCGTACGGCGTGCTGGCGGCGCTCGGCAACCTCGTGCGCTTCGCCGGGGTGGCGCTGGTCGGTGCCGCAGGGCTCTGGGCGGTGGCACAGGCCGGTGAGCGACGCCAGCGGATCACGCGGGGTGTCCTCGCCGCAGGGCCGGGCGTGCTGCTCCAGGCGTGGTGGTACCTCCGGAAGGTGTCGCCGGCCGGCGGCATCGGAGGGGCCGGCACGTCAGGATTGGGCGCCACGCTGCGCCAGGGCGCGGCCACCATCGGCGCGTGGCTGGTGCCGGTCCACTGGAGCGAGCCGTGGCGCGCCGTGGTGGTGGCGCTTGTCGCGCTGGCGCTCATCATCGTCGGGTGGCGGGTGCTGCGATCGACTGCGGAAGGCCCGAGGCGCCTGCTCCGCGCCGTGGCGATCGTGGCCGTGTGCTACGTGGCGATGCTCCTCTTTGCCCGCATCCGGGTGGCGCCGGACGTGCCGTTCGACAGCCGGATCCTCGGCCCCGTCATCGTGGCGCTGGCCATCGCTGCGGCGGCGGCACTCGCCGCCGGGTGGCGCGAACGTCCGGCGGCGGCCAGGTTCGTGATCCCGGCGATCGTCCTGGCCTGGAGCGTCGCCGCCGGCGCCTACGACGTTTCCACCATCCGCCTGGCCCGCCGCTTCGGGCTCGGCTACGAGTCGCTCGAATGGCAGATGTCGCCGATCGCCGATTGGCTGCGCGGCCCCGGGAGCGGGCGCACGATCTACACCAGCGACCCGGCGGGGACGTGGGCCATCATCCACCGCCCGAGCCGGTTCGTGCCGTCGTCCCTCTCGCCGGACACCGTGGCGCGGTTCGCGGCCGCGTTCGCCGCCCGTCCGTCGGCGCTCATCGCGCTCCCGCCCGAGCTCGCTCCCCAGGCCTCGGCCGATTCACTCGCCGCGCGGCTCGGTCTCGTCGCCGCGGCGCACACCGCCTTCGGCACGGTGTGGATCCGCCGCTGACCCGCCCGCGGGCCGCGACCCTGCGCGCCCCAGGACCTTTGCCCAGTCGACCGCCATCAGGATGCCGAGGAGCGCCAGCGACCCGAGCTGGAGCGCGACCGCGCCCGGGGAAGACAGCCGCTCGAGCAGGAGGTCGCCGAGGCGCTCCCGCGCGAACACTGCGCCGCCGGCGTAGACCGAGTACGCCACCAGTCGCCCCACGAAGAACGCGGCGGCGAGCGGCCGGAGCGGGGCGGCCAGGAGCCCGGCGGCCATGAACAGCTGGTTGGACGGGAGGGGAGACACGAGGAACAGGCCGAGGCCCAGGAGGGCCCGGTGCGGGCGGGCGGTGACCGCGCCGCGGAGGGCTTCGAGGCTCGCGACGCGACGGGTGGAGAGTCGCGACCGGAAGGCGCCGGCGGCGAGGGCCAGGACCGACCGGCCTGCCGTGGCGCTCGCGGCGCCGATGGGAACGAGCAGCGCCGGGTGCAGCTGGAAGGACAGGGAAAGGAAGACCAGCAGCGCCCAGGTCGGCGGGCCGAAGGCCGGCATCAGGTTGACCGCGAAGATGATCAGCGCCGCGAGTGCGTAATGCTCGACCGGGACGATGCACGGCTCCGGAACAGGTCCGGATGAACGAAAGGCCGCCCCGCTCCGCCCCGCAAGACGGGGCCGGGCGGTTGACGGCGCGCGTTCCGGCCTGCAATCTCCCTGTCGGCGCGGCCCCCCGCGCCGGTGACGGAGTGACAGTGGAACTGGGCGCCGAAGAACTGCGCGCACTGCTCACGGCGTATCGGGAGGTCATGGACGGCTCGTGGCCGACCCTCCACCCGGACATGGCGCGGAACGCCGTGCATTGGCCGGTGGCGTCCCGCGCCGACCTCCAGGCCGAGCTCGCGGGCTACGTCCGCGACGCCTCGCGCCCGACCTCACGGGTCCGCGTGTTCTGGAAGCTGACCCCCGAGCTCGTCTTCGGCGGGGGCAATTCGCTCTTCGTCGCCGACGCCGGGTTGAGCGGGGCGGAGGAGCTGGAGGGCCTCGACGACTTCGACCCCCGCCTCCCGTGGAGCCGCCAGGCCGCCAAGTTCCGGGAGGATGACGAGGGGATCTACCACGGCCGGGCGCGGCTCGACATCATCGAGCGGCAGCAGTCGAGCGCCGGCATCACCTGGGTGCGGACCGGCAAGGCGCCGATCCGCACGCCCGCAGGCCCGATCGGGATCATGGGGATGTACGAGATCCTCGAGCCCGACACCGGCCGCCGCCTCTTCACGGCGCAGCACCAGCGCGCCGCGGCACGCCGACCATGATCGCGCGGCGGGCCATCGTGCTCGGCGCCACCGGCGCCGTCGGCTCCGCGCTGGTGCGTGAGCTCCTGTCCGCGCCGGACTGGATCGAGGTCACGGCGCTGGTGCGGCGCGCCACCGACCGCTTCGACGCACTCGAGGGCCGGTCGAAGCTGATCGTCAAGGTCACGCCAATGGACCAGCTGGAGTCCGCGGCGGCGGCGGCAGGCCGGGGATCGACCGTGGCCTTCTCGACGCTCGGCGTGGGGCAGCCGCGGAAGGTGACGCGCGAGGAGCTCTGGAACGTGGACGTCGGCTATACGGCGATGTTCGCGCAAGGGTGCCGCGCCGCCGGGATCCTGCACTTCTCCCTCCTCGGCGCGGTGGGCGCCGACCCGGCGTCGAGGTCCTACTACCTCAAGACCAAGGGCCGCGCCGAGGAGGCCGTGAAGGCGCAGCGCTTCAAGCGCGCCAGCTTCTTCCGGCCGAGCCTCCTGGTGACGCGGGATATCCGCTACGGCCTGCAGGACCGGATCACCCAGGCGGTCTTCCCGCGCATCTCCCGCTTCCTCCCGGCCCGCCTGCACGAGATCCGGGTGGAGGACCTGGCCCGGGCGATGCGGCTCAACGCCGAGCGGCCGCCGACGGCGCCGGTGGAGGTGCTGGAGTACCCGCAGGTGGCCGACCTGCTCGCGGCCCCCGCGCCGCACGGGCCGGCGACCTGACCGCGGTGCGGCTGGCACGGCGCGCCGCCGCCCGGTAGACTTGTCG
>DASYXP010000189.1:0-5967 GCA_035934835.1 Gemmatimonadales bacterium
GGGCCAGGGTCGGAAGAGTTCCGGTCAGCACGTACGTCCGGCCGCTCAGCGGGCCGTCGGCGCCGGCTGCGCCCGGCTCGGTGGAGTTGACGCCGGCCTTCTGGAGCCGGTGCACCAGGTCCGTGCTCCGCGGGTCGCGGAAGAACTGGTGCACGGCCTCGGCGATGGTGTGCCCGATCCCCGGCACCGACTCGATGGCCTTGGCGTCGGCGCGAACGAGCTCGCCCAGGTCGGGGAAGCGGCGGGCCAGGAGCTGGGCGACGCCCTTGCCCACGTGGCGGATGCCAAGGCCGAAGAGGAGGGTCGAGAGCGGGCGCGCCTTCGACGCGTCGATCGCCTTCAGGAGTTGGCCGGCGCTCTGGGCGCCGAATCCTTCCAGTTCCTCGAGCTCGGCCCGCCGCTCGTGCAGCCGGTAGAGCGATGCCACGTCGGTGATGAGCCCCGCCGCGAGCAGCTGGGCCACCCGCTCGTCGCCGAGCCCGCGGATGTCCATCGCGTCGCGGTTGGCGAAGTGGATGATCCCCTCCCGGACCCGCCCGGGGCAGGAGACGTTGGGGCAATAGCGGACGACCTCGTCCTCGGGACGGATCAGCGTGCTGTGGCAGTGGGGGCACCGGGTCGGCGGGTGCCAGGCGCGGTGCCGTCCGTGTCGCTCCCGGGCCGCTTCCGTGGGGCCGAGGACCTGGGGGATCACCTCGCCGGCGCGCATCACCTCGACCTCGTCGCCCTCGCGGATGTCCTTCTGGGCGATCTGGTCCTCGTTGTGCAGCGTGGCCGACGACACCGTGACGCCGCCGACCTCCACCGGCTCCAGGTCGGCATACGGGGTGACGGCACCGGTCCGCCCCACGCTGAGCCCGATGCGGAGGAGCGTGGTGCGCGCGACCTCCGGCGCGAACTTCCGCGCCACCCCCCAGCGCGGGTCCCGGCCGCCGACGACGCCCAGGTCTTCCTGCATCGCGAGCGAGTTCACCTTGACGACCACGCCGTCGGCGTCGAACGGGAGCGAGGGAAGGAGGGCCTCGTACTCGGCGATCTTGCGCTGGACCGCGGCGAGGTCGTGGTGCCGGGCCCGGTGCGGTTCCACCGGGAAGCCCCACTCTTCGAGGAGGTCGAGCATCTCCCACTGGGTGGCGGCGCGGAGCGTGCCCTCCACCACCGCCACCTGGAACGCGAACAGCCGGAGCCGCCGCCGGCGGGTCACTTCCGGGTCGAGCTGGCGGAGCGATCCCGCGGCGGCGTTCCGGGGATTGGCGAACGGCGGCTCGTCCTCCCGCTCGCGCTGGGCGTTGAGCTTCCGGAAGGCCTCGCGGTCGAAGTACACCTCGCCCCGGATCTCCATCAGCGCGGGATGGTCCTTCCCCTTGAGCACGAGTGGGACGTCGGGGATGGTGCGCAGGTTCCGGGTCACGTCCTCGCCGACGCTGCCGTTCCCGCGGGTGGCGCCCATCGTCAGCGTGCCGCGCGTGTATGTGAGGTTGATGGCCGCGCCGTCGATCTTGACCTCGGTGGTGTAGCCGCCCTTGGGCGCGTCGGGGTTGAGCCGCACGTTCCGCTCCTCCCACGCCGCCACCTCCTCCGGCGAGAACGCGTTGGCCAGCGAGAGCATCGGCGCCCGGTGGGTGTGCCGGACGAGCGCGCTCGCCGGTTCGGCCCCCACCCGCTGGGTCGGGGAGTCGGGGGTGGCGAGTTCGGGATGGTCGCGCTCGAGGCCCTGGAGCTCGCGCACCAGGAGGTCGTACTCCGCGTCGGAGATCTCCGGCGCGTCGGCGACGTAGTAGAGGCGATTGGCGCGTTCGATGCGGGCGCGAAGCTCCGCCGCGCGCTGGGCGGGGGTGGCCACGCGGGTCAGTGCAGGTCGGCTTCCTGGGCGAGCACGGTGAGGGTGACGCCCACCAGGCGGTCCAGCTCCTCCTGCGTGGCCTGCGCCATCGACACGTGGCCGCCGCGCGCCGCTGCCTGGGTCAGGAGCCGGCGGAGGAACTCCGCCAGCACCGCCTGCTGGGGGTCGATGGGCGCCGCCTCGCCGCCGATCCGCTGCTGCAGCCGCTCGATCCGGTGGGCGTTCCGGAGCGCCTTGGCCGTGAGCGACGCCACGACCTCGACGAAGCGGATGTCGCCGTCGGTGAAGTTCTGGCCGTCCCGGAAGGTGCGGAGGAAGATCGCGCCGATCGCGGCCCCCCTCCACTTGATCGGCACCACGGTGATGCTCTTGACCTTCCGGTCCTTGAGCGCCTTCTGGACACCCTGCAGCCCGGGATCGCTCTCGGCGTCGGCGATCACGACCGTCTGGCCGGTCTCCAGCGCGCGCCGGAGCTCCGGGTAGCGGTCGAGGTCGACCATGTAGTTGCGGATGCTCGGGTCCTCGAAGCTCGCCACCAGCCGGGCCGACCGGCCGCCCTTCTCGGCCAGGAAGATCGAGCAGCGGTCGAGCCCCAGGGCCTCGCCCAGGCGCCGGGCGACCGCCTGGACGACGTCGGTGAACTGGGCCGCGCCGCCGACCTCCTCGAGGATCTCCACCACCGTCAGGAGCTGGCGGCGTTCCGCCTCGAGGGCCTCGATGCGGGCCTTGAGCGTCTGGGTGTCGTCGGTCATTCGGGTCTCGATGGGGGCCGGGTCGCGGGTCACAGGTCACGGGCCGTGACGCGCGACCCGCGACTCACGACCTGTGACTCGCTATTTCTTGTCCGCGATCCTGGCCAGCAGTGCCTTCGCGTCGGCCTTGTACGTCGGGTCCATCGCGTCGGTCACGGGCAGCGACTCGACCTGCTCGAGCTGCGCGCGCGCGGCGGCCCACTGGTCGCGGTCGATCAGGACCTCGGCCAGGTCGAGATGGTGATAGACATAGTTGGGATTGAGCGCCACCGCCTTTTCCATGTACTTCTGGGCATTGTCCCAGCTCGCCTCGTTGAACACCGCACCGCCCAGGAACGTCTTGGCGAAGAACCGGGTCAGGCCGCTCAGGCGCATGATCTCTGCGTTCCACCGGCCGAGGACGTGGTAGGCGCCGTCGTGGTTCGGGTCGAGGGCGATGGCCCGGAGCGCCTCGTCCCGGATCTCCTTGGCGCGCCGGACCCGCTCCTTCTTGCTCTTGGTGAGCGAGGCGCGCCCCACCGCCTGTGCCAGCGCGAAATGACCTTCCGCCCCCATCGAGTCGGCCTGGACCGCCCGGCGTGCGAGCGCCTCCGCCTCGGCGTACATTGAATCCCGGGCCGGGCTGGCCACCGTGTCCGGGGTCTGCTTGCCGACGTCCACCAGCGCGTCCGACGCGCGCCAGAGGGCCTCGTAGTTCGTGCTGTCGAGCGCCAGCGCCTCGCGATAGTGCTTCAGGCCGGTCGCGGGATCGAGGTCCTCGACCGACCGCCCCATCTGGATGTGGTCCGCGGCGGTCTGGGCCGCTGCCGGGGCGGCGAAGGCGCACAGGGTGGCAAGCGCAAGGGCGGTCGAACGCATTCGGCACTCCTCGCTCGGGACACGTACACCGGGATGACCCACTAATGCTCGTCTCCAAGCTCATCGAACGCAAGCGCGACGGCGGCGCCCTCACTCCCGGCGAGTGGGCCGAGCTCATCGCCGGCTACGCCAACGGCGACGTCCCCGACTACCAGATGTCGGCCCTGGCGATGGCCGTGGTGTGGCGCGGCCTGGAGCCGGAGGAGCTCTCCGCCCTGGTGGATGCGATGCTCGCCTCGGGCGACCGGCTCCGGTTCGACGGCTGGACCACGCCCCGCGTCGACAAGCACTCCACCGGCGGCGTCGGCGACAAGGTCTCCATCATCCTGGCGCCGATGGTCGCGGCGTGCGGGGTCGCCGTGCCGATGATGTCGGGCCGCGGTCTGGGGCACACCGGCGGCACCGTCGACAAGCTCGAGTCAATCCCGGGCTTCCGCGTCGGGCTCACCCTCCGCGAGGCCGAGGAACAGACCCGGCGGCTCGGTGTTGCGATGCTGATGGCGAGCCCGGAGGTGGCGCGGGCCGACCAGAAGCTCTACGGGCTCCGTGACGTGACGGGCACGGTGGCAAGCGTGCCGCTCATCACCGCGAGCATCATGTCGAAGAAGCTCGCCGAGGGGCTCACCGGGCTCGTCCTCGACGTGAAGAGCGGGAGCGGCGCGTTCCTGACCCAGCTGGAGCAGTCGCTCACGCTGGCGCGGACGATGATCCAGGTGGGGGAATCGCGCGGCTGCCGGACCGTCGCGCTCGTGACCGCGATGGACCGTCCGCTCGGGCGCGCCTGCGGGAATGCGCTCGAGATCGAGGAATGCATCATGGCGCTCCAGGGCCAGGGCCCGGAGGACCTGATGGAAGTGACCTACGCCCTGGGCGCCGAGATGCTCCTGGTGGCGGGGACCACCCGGGACCGGGCCGATGCCCGCCGGCGGCTCGAGCAGGCGCTGGCCTCCGGGAAGGCCGCGGAACGCTTCGAGGCGATGGTCGAGGCGCAGGGCGGGAACCCCGCGGTGGTCGAGGATCCGTCGATCCTGCCGCAGGCCAGCGAGGTGGAGGTGTTCCGGGCGCCGGCCGCCGGCACCGTCGCGCGGGTGGAGCCGCGGCGCATCGGCTTCGGCGTCATCGAACTCGGCGGCGGGCGGACGCGCACGGAGGATGTCGTCGACCCGAGCGTCGGCTTCGTGGTCACCGCGCGGCCGGGCGACCGGGTGCAGGGGGGCGAGCCGATCGCGAGCGTCTTTGCCCGGGACCGGGCCGGGATCGAGCGGGGGCTCGGGGTCCTGGCCGAGGCCATCACCTTCGGCCCGCCGGAGAAGCTGCTCCCTCTGGTGAGCCACCGGCTGACAAAGGATGGCACCGAGGTCCTGGGCGGATGACCGGCCTGCTGCTGGCGGCGGGTGTCCTGCTGGCCGCACTGGCGAGCTGGATCCTGCGGCCCCGTCGGCGCCCCGCAGTGGAGCCGTGGGAGACCGACGCCGTCGAGCCCCCCGACCGGGCGGAGCTCGAGCGGGCGGAGCGATGGGCCCGCGACCGGGTGCGCCCGGGCGATCCGGAGCAGGAGGCGCCGGAGGACGACTGGGGTCCGGGAGCGACCGGCGGCACCGACCGGGGGTGAGGGCGGTCACCGCGCCCGGACCCGGCAGGTGATAGGTTGGTCGCGGCGCAGCATCCGTTCCCACCCGATCCCGAATCCCGCGTGCCCATCGCATTTGAGTTCGACCCGGAGGACCACGTCGTGCGGCTCTCCGCTTCCGGCGTTGTCACCGATGCCGAGCTCACCGACACGGTCGAGGCCATGTACGCCGATCCTCGGCACCGGCCGGGGATGCACGAGCTGCTCGACTGCCTGCCGGTGACGCGCGTGGGCGTCACGCCGCGCGGCGTCCGGGCCATCGCGGCGCTCATCAGCGACCGGCTCGACCGGCACCGGGTGGGGTGGCGGATCGCGATCGTGACCCGGAGCGCCACCATCTTCGCCCTGGCGCGGATGTACCAGCTCCTGCGGGACGATTCGCCCGAACAGGTGCAGGTGTTCCGCGACCTGGAGCCGGCGGAGGTGTGGATCGCCTCGGCGCCAAGGGGGGTGCCGGCGGGCTGACGGGGGGAGTGGACGGGCGGGGACTTCGCCGCCATCTTATGCGATCCCTTCCTGAGCATCACCCTTGATCTCTGGGGCATTCCTGCCCGATGGTCACCCGCAAGCTGGGCGTCGTGCTGGCGCTGTCGGGCGCGGCGATCGTGCTCCTCGACGTGATCGCGGCGTTGGCCACGATGCGGTACGGCTTCGACTACGACCGTACGGCGTGGGTCTCGTACACCATCTATGCGCTCTCCGGGCTCTTCGCGGCCCGATGCACGGGTGCGACGGGCCCGGTGGAGGCCAGCTACGGCATCGCGCTCGGCGCCCTGGGTGGTGCCTTCACCGCGCTGGTGGACGCCTCCATCGGCTGGGCGGTGAGCTGGGTCATGGGACCCGGGCGTCCGCCAGGAGGATGGCCCGGCTTCGGGTTCATTGCC
>DASYXP010000191.1:0-6252 GCA_035934835.1 Gemmatimonadales bacterium
GCCATCGCGTTCGCGATCGCGCTCCCGTCGGCCATGTTCGCCCAGAAGCCCGCCCGCCGCGCCGCGGCGCCGGCGGCCGCCGCCATCACCAGGGGTCCGACGGTCGAGGGCATCACGCAGTACACCCTCGCCAACGGCCTCCGGGTGCTGCTCTTCCCGGACGCGTCCCAGCCGACCGCCACGGTCAACATCACCTACCTCGTGGGCTCCCGGAACGAGGGCTACGGCGAGAAGGGGATGGCGCACCTCCTTGAGCACCTGATGTTCAAGGGCTCGCCCGGGCACAGGAACATCCCGCAGGAGCTGACCGAGCACGGCGCCAGCCCCAACGGCACCACGTGGTTCGACCGGACCAACTATTTCGAGACCTTCGCGTCGACCGACGTCAACCTCACGTGGGCGCTCGACCTCGAGGCCGACCGGATGGTCCACAGCTACATCGCGGAGAAGGACCTCAAGTCGGAATTCTCCGTGGTGCGCAACGAGTTCGAGATGGGCGAGAACGACCCCTCGAGCGTCCTCGAGGAGCGGCTGATGTCGACCGCCTACCTCTGGCACAACTACGGCAACTCCACCATCGGCGACCGCGCCGACATCGAGCAGGTGCCGATCGGGCGGCTGCAGGCGTTCTACCACAAGTACTACGAGCCCGACAACGCGGTGCTCGTCGTCGCCGGGAAGTTCGACCCGGCGCGCGCGCTCCAGCTGGTGGAGCAGAAGTTCGGCCGGATCCCCCGGCCGGCCCGCACCGGCGACATGAAGATCTGGCCGACCTACACCGCCGAGCCGGTGCAGGACGGCGAGCGGAGCGTGACGCTGCGCCGCGTGGGCGACGTGGGCTGGGTGATGGTCGGCTGGCACGTGCCGGCCGGCTCGGATCCCGACTTCCCGGCGGTGGCGGTGCTGGCCCGCGTGCTGGGCGACACGCCCTCGGGCCGGTTCTACAAGGCGCTGGTCGAGACCAAGAAGGCGTCCACCGAGTACGCCTTCGCGTACCAGCTCAAGGAGCCGGGGATGCTCATCGCCGCGGCCCAGCTCACCGCGCCCGACTCGGCGGCGTCCGCCTCGGCCGCCATCCAGGACGCGGTCTCCGCGCTCGCCACCGACCCGCCGAGCGCCGCCGAGGTCGACCGGGCCAAGACCGCCATCGTCAAGAACATCGACCTCACGCTCAACAACTCGCAGCGCGCGGCGCTGAGCCTCACCGAATGGTCGGGCCTCGGCGACTGGCGGCTGCTCTTCGTGTACCGCGACCTCGTCAAGCAGGTGAAGCCCGCCGACGTCGCCCGGGTGGCGGCGGCGTACCTCAAGCGGTCGAACTCCACGTGGGGCACCTTCGTGCCCACCAAGACCCCCGACCGCGCGACGGTGCCCTGGTCGCCCGACGTGGCGGCGTTGGTGGCCAACTACCACGGCGACAGCGCCCGGTCGGTGGGCGAGGCGTTCGACCCCTCGCCCCGGAACATCGACGCCCGCACCACGCGGCGCACGTTCAAGGACGGGTTCCAGCTGGCGCTCCTGGGCAAGAAGACGCGCGGCGCCACGGTCAACGCCGCCATCACCCTCCGGTTCGGCTCGCTCGATGCCGTGCGGGGCCTGGCCGCCGTGGCCGACCTCGCCGCCGACATGCTCTCCCGCGGCACCACCACCCGCACCCGGCAGCAGATCAAGGACGAGTGGGACCGGCTGCAGTCCCAGGTGTCGATCAGCGGCGGGCCGACCAGCGCCAACATCCGGATCGAAAGCACCCGCGACAACCTGGCCGCCACCCTCCGGCTCCTGGGCGACGTGCTCCACAATCCGTCGTTCGACGCCAAGGAGTTCGACCAGCTCAAGGCGGAGAACCTGACCGGCATCGAGGAGCAGCGCTCCGAGCCGACGTCGCTCGGGTCGATCGCCTTCAGCAAGGCGCTCAAGCCCTATCCGGCCGACGACCCGCGCGCCACCCTGAGCGCCGATGAGCAGAAGGCGGCGTACACCGCCGCGACCCTCGACCAGGTGCGGCACTTCTACCAGACGTTCTACGGCGCCGACCACGGGCAGATGTCCATCGTGGGTGACTTCGACACCACCGCGACCGCCCAGCTGGTCGACTCCCTCTTCGGCGACTGGAAGAGCTCGTCGGTCTTTGCCCGCGTGCCGAGCGAGTACAACGACGTGCCCGGCGGCAAGACCGTCATCAAGACGCCGGACAAGGCCAACGCGTTCTTCCTCTCGGGGATGAACCTGCCGGTCAAGGACGACGACCCGTCGTATCCGGCGCTGGTGCTCGGCAACTACATGCTGGGCGGGGGATTCCTGAATTCGCGCCTGGCGGAGCGCATCCGGCAGAAGGAAGGGATCAGCTACGGCGTCGGGTCGGGGCTCTTCGCGTCGTCGCTCGACAAGGCCGGCGTGTTCGAGGCCTACGCCATCTACGCGCCGGAGAACGTGGGACGGCTTGAGGCGGCGTACCAGGAGGAAGTGGCCCGGGCCCTCAAGGACGGCTTTACCCAGGATGAACTGGACAAGGCCCGGCAGGGGTGGCTGCAGCAGAACGAGCTGATGCGGTCGCGGGACGCGGCCCTCGCCGGGACGCTCACCAACGACCTGTTCGTGGGGCGCACGATGGCCTACGACTCGACGCTGGAGGCCAGGGTCCGCGGGCTCACGGCCGCGGACGTGAACGCGGCGTTCCGGCGCTACATCGACCCGGCCAGGTTCATCACCGTCGAGGCGGGGGACTTCGACAAGAAGCCCGCCCAGGCGGTGCACCCGTAGGAGGTCGCGGGTCGCGAGTCGCGGGTCGCGAGTCGTGATTCGTGAGTCATGGGTCGTTGGTCGTTGGTGACGAGTCATCGGTCATTCGGGTGCGGTACATAATGTCCACGACCCATGACTCACGACACACGACCCACGACGCACGCCGCCCTACAGCCCCAGCCGGACCGCCATCCCGGCGGTCCCCGAGCGGAAGGCGCCGGTGGTGGAAGCGGCGGCGGAGTTGGTGATCCCGCCGTACACGGCCAGTTCGTTGGCCGATCCCCACCGGCGCGTCGCCCGGAGTTCGCCGTGCCATTCCGAGCGGTCGCTTCCGGCACCGATCTGCTGCACCCCGATCCCGCCGCTCACCCTGAGCGCCACCGTGCGGCCGTCGCGTGCCCAACCGCCCTGCGCCTCGACGGTGGTGAAGGGCGCCGGCGAGAAGTATCCCGCGCCCGCACGGTCGTAGCTCAACGTGCGGCCCAGCGCGCCCACGAAGAAATGGCTCGGCAACGTGAAGGTCGCCGTGCCCGCCAGGTCCCGCCTCGCATTCCCGTCCGAAAGCCAGCCGAGGGCGCCTTCCAGCGTCAGGTCCACATGGTCGCCCGCGTGGAGGCCGGCGGAGGCGTCGAGCGTGCCCAGGTCCAGGCGCTGTGCGATGAGCGCCGCGGTCTCGGCGAACGGCGCCCACGAGTAGCCGAGTCCGACCGACACGCGGGGTGTCACCCTGTATCCCATGCCGCCCCGCGCGCTCAACTCCGTCCGCGACCCGAGCCCGCTCGGCGCCAGCCGGCCGACGCCGACGGCGCCGGTGGCGCGCCACCGGTCGCGGGCATAGGCAAGGCCCGCCTCGCCCGAGGTCCGGGTGGCGGAGATGCCCGGGTCGTTCGCCTGCAGGAGCCCCACGGTCGCGAAGCCGCGGAGCGCATCGCCCAAGGCGCCGGAGAAGGTGCCCGACTCGGCGAAGGTCTCATTCCGGTCGGAGTCGTGGCCCCAGCCGAACGAGATGTCGGTCCGCGGGCGGAGCACGGCCCGCACCTCGCGCTCCAGCTCGAGCGCCTGCGGATGGGACGGCGCCACCGCCAGGGCCGAGTCGAGCTCGGCCTGCGCCCGGCGGTCGTGGCCCTCCCAGTGGTCGAGCTGGGCCAGGCCGGTGAGCGCGTCGGCGTTCCGCGGGTCGCCTGCCAGCGCCTCTTCGTACTGGCGGCGGGCGGCGGCGTTGTTGCCGCTCCAGGCGGCGAGCCGGGCGCGACCGGTGCGCGCCGCGGTGTCGGCGGGATCTCGGGCCAGGAGGGCGCGGTACGCCGCGTCGGCCTCGGAGTAGCGGCTGGCCCAGGCGAGGGTGAGGGCGCGGCCGAGTGCCGCGTCGTGGTCGGCGGGGTAGCGCCGGAGCACGCTGTCGTACTCCGCGATCGCGATGTCGTACTGCCCCTGCCACGCGTGGATCCGGGCCTCGGCCACCTGGAGGTCCGCATCCTGGGGTGCGGCCTTTCGGGCCCGCCCGATGAGCGCGGCGGCGGAATCGAGCTTGCCCGCCCACGAGAGCAGGATGCCTATCCTGAGGTTGGCGGTCGGGTCGAGGGGATCGGCGGCCAGCACCCGCTCGTACGCCGCCCGCGCCTCGACGAAGCGGCCGGCGCGCCACGCGGAATCCCCGGCGGGGAGCTGGGCGGCGAGCGAGAGGGGGGCCAGCGCGAGCGCCGGGACAAGTACCAGGCGCAGGCGGGATCGGGAAAGGGTGGGGAGGGCCATCGCCAAGAACTTCCCAAGATGCCGGCGCCGGGGCAAGGCGGACGTGGCGAACCGGGGCCTGTCGGCTATGTTCCACCTCGTACCCGGGCCGTTCGACCGACACTCCCTGGAGTCAGCCGTGACCGATCCCGCCACCACCGACACCCGCGCCCTGGGCCGCTCGCTCATCGACGCCTTCGGGAAGGCCTGGGAGAAGGCCAAGGTGGATGCGATGCTCGAGGTCTTCACCCCCGGCGCCGCGTTCCTCGAGTCCCCGTTCGCGGCGCCGATCACGGGGATCGAGGGCATCCGCGGATACTGGCAGGACGTGCCCTACCACCAGTCGGAGATCACGTTCAGTTCCGGCGAGATCTACGCCGCCGGCCCCTGGTTCTCCACCGAGTTCAAGGTGGTGTACCGCCGCCGCCGCACCGGCGAATGGGTCGACGCCCGCGGCGCCATCTTCTGCGAGACCGACGGCGAGAAGATCAGCGAGATGAGGATGTACTGGATACGGTGAGCGGTGAGCAGTAAGGGGTGAGCGGGCTGTCGGAAAGGATCTCCACTATCAGCCCGCTCACCACTCACCACTCACCGCTTACCGTTCACCGCTCCGTCTTCCTCCGCGCATACTCCACCCCCCACTCCAGCATCTCCGGCGACCGGAGCCCCATCCGCATCGCCAGTTCGGTCGCGGTATCCTCGTCCATCCCCCGGTCGATCATCAGGTAGGCCAGGAGAGGTCCCGTCACGCGGTTGCCGCTGGCGCAGTGGACGAGCGTCGGGCGTTCGGCGCTCCGTCGGGTCACTTCGAGGATCCGTTCGAGGAGGGCGTCGTCGATGGCGCCGGAGGCCACGGGGATGTTGATGTACTCGAGGCCGAGCGCGCGCGCGGCCGCCGGCTCGTCGAAGGCGCGGGCCTCCATCGGGTCGCGGAGGTCCAGGATCACCTGGGCGCCGGCCACCTTGAGCGCCTCCAGGTGCCGTGGCCCCGGCTGGCCGCCGGTCACGAGCGTGGAGGTGACCTCGGTGGCGTTCACCACGCCGGCGAGCGCTTCGATGAGGGTGGGCATCAGGGTCAGCCGGTGCGCCGGAGGTAGATGACGTGGTGGGCCGCGGCGATGCCAAGGAACGTGGCCGCGAGCGAAAGGAAGAGGCTGCCGCCGACGTAGAGGCCCGCGCGGGTCCACTCGCCGTCCTGCAGCAGGCGGACCGTCTCCCACGAGAAGGTCGAGAACGTGGAGTAGCCGCCGCAGAACCCGGTGGTGAGAAGGATCCGCATTTCAGGGCTCACCGACGCGCTCTCCACCGAGTACTGCATGAACGCGCCGACCAGGAACGACGCGGTGATGTTGACCACCAGCGTGCCGGCGGGGAAGCCGGCCCCGGCCCAGCCCTGGACGGCCGTGCCGAGGAAGTACCGTGCCAGCGAGCCCGCGAGGCCGC
This sequence comes from Gemmatimonadales bacterium, assembly GCA_035934835.1. Lineage (GTDB taxonomy): Bacteria > Gemmatimonadota > Gemmatimonadetes > Gemmatimonadales > GWC2-71-9 > CAMLHU01. The sequence goes on from DASYXP010000191.1 coordinate 5,920, forward strand.
CCAGGGCGACGTAGAGCCAGAGCATGGTAGAAAGGTATGGTGGAACGAGGATGCTGAGAAGTGAGCGGTGAGCGGTAAGCGGTCAGCGGGCCCGGCATGTGGATCTCGGCCGCACGCCCGCTCACCCCTTGCCGCTCGCCGCTTACCGCTCCCCGCTCCCCGCTCACCGCTCACCGCTCACCGCTTACATTAATTGCCATGCCCCGCCTCGCCATCGCCCAGTTCCGCCCGACCAAGGGCGCCTACGTCGAGAACCTTGCGCGCGTGGGCGCCCTCTTCCGCGAGATGGGCGGGTGGCCGGAGCCGCCGGATATCGTGCTCTTCCCGGAGGCG
>DASYXP010000230.1:0-5590 GCA_035934835.1 Gemmatimonadales bacterium
CGCCTTCTTCGGGCTCGGCATCATTCTCGCCTCCGTCGCCGCCATCGGGGCCCACGCCCTCGGGGTCGGCGAGCTGGGATCGGAGATCATCGGCGAGCTGGTCGGTTTCGGCATCGCCACCTACGTGATCGGCGTCCAGGCCCTCAAGCTGGACGCCGCTTCGCTTCGGTATGCCGGGGTGGGGCAGCGCGGGCGCGGATTCGGCGTCGGGCTCGGCGTCGGAGTGGGCCTCGCCGCGCTGGCGATGGCGCTCGCGCTTCCGGTCGGCGCGGCGTGGGGACGCGTGGCGGGATCCGCGGGCGGCTGGGCCGCGGCGGCCGCCAGCACCGCGGCGGTGCTCCTGCCGGCGGCGTTCGCCGAAGAGCTCATGTTCCGCGGGGTGGGGCTGGTGGCGCTGGCCGGTGCCTTTGGCCGGTGGCCGGCGATCATCGCCATCGCGGTCGTGTTCGGCACGGCCCATCTCGGCAATGAGCACGTGACCGTGCTCGCCGTCGGCAACATCGTGCTCGCCGGCGTGTTCCTGGCCGCCATGTTCTACCTTCCCGGCGGCATCTGGACCGCCACCGGGGCCCATCTCGGCTGGAACGCGGCGCTGGCGGCGCTCGGCGCGCCGGTGAGCGGCCTGCCGTTCGCCATCCCATTCCTGAGTTACCGGAGCACCGGGCCCGACTGGGTCGCCGGCGGTGCGTTCGGGCCCGAGGGAGGCGTCTGCGCCTCGCTCGCGCTCGTGGCCGCGGTGGCCTGGCTCGCCCGGCGTTCCGCCAAGGGGACACTCGCATGAAGCGCATTGCCGTGATCGGGGCCGGCACGATGGGCAACGGGATCGCCCAGGTCTTCGCGGCCCACGGGTCGTCCGTCACCCTCATCGACGTGGCCGCGCCGGCGCTGGAGCGCGGCGTGGCGGCCATCAAGGGCTCGCTGGCCCGGGTGGTGAAGAAGGGGGCCATCACCGAGGCCCAGGCGGCCGAGACGGTCGGGCGCATCGGCACCAGCACCGAGCTCGGCCAGGCCCGGGATGCGGACCTCGTCGTCGAGGCGGCGAGCGAGAATCCGGCGATCAAGTTCAAGATCTTCGAGCAGCTCGACGGGATCTGCGGGGCCGCCACGATCCTGGCCACCAACACCAGCTCGATCTCGATCACCGAGATCGCCGCGAAGACGAAGCGCGCCGACCGGGTCATCGGGATGCACTTCATGAATCCGGTGCCGGTGATGCAGCTGGTGGAGATCATCCGGGGCCAGCTCACCAGCGACGCCACCACCCGGACCGTGATGGAATGGTCCACCGCGCTCGGGAAGACGCCGGTCGAGGTCAACGACTATCCCGGCTTCGTGGCCAACCGGGTGCTGATGCCGATGATCAACGAGGCCGTCTTCTGCGTCATGGAAGGCGTCGCCACGGCGGAATCGGTGGACACGGTCATGAAGCTCGGGATGGCGCACCCGATGGGCCCGCTGGCGCTGGCCGACCTGATCGGGCTCGACGTGTGCCTGGCCATCCTCGAGGTGCTGCACACCGGGTTGGGCGACGACAAGTACCGCCCCTGTCCGCTGCTCCGGCGGATGGTGGCGTCGGGCCAGCTGGGCCGGAAGAGCGGGCGCGGGTTCTACGAGTACGCGAAGTAGTGCGTGAGACGTGAGACGTGAGACGTAAGACGTACGACGTGAGACGTAAGACGTAAGATGTGAGCCGTGAGACGGGAGCGGTAAGACGTGCAGCCTGTGGCCTGAGGCGTCGCTCGTGAGCGATGCGCCCTCCCACCTCTCACGTCTCACCCCTCACGTTTCACGACCGACGACACTCAATTCCTGAAGGGCGCACGGACCATGGATCTCCACAAGTCGATGTCCCAGTACCACCACGAGCAGGTCTCGATCGCCTATGACGAGTCGTCGGGCTATTTCGGGATCGTCGCCATCCACGACACCACCCTCGGGCCGGCCCTCGGCGGCACCCGGTTCTGGAAGTACGCCAGCACCGACGACGCGATCATCGACGCGCTCCGGCTCTCCCGCGGGATGACCTACAAGGCCGCGGTGGCCGGGGTCAACCTGGGCGGCGGCAAGTCGGTCATCGTGGGCGACAACAAGCGCTCCGACCGCGAGGCGCTCTTTCGGGCGCACGGCCGGTACATCGAGTCGCTGGGCGGCCGCTACATCACGGCCGAGGACGTGGGGACGAGTCCCTCGGACATGGAATTCATCCACTCCGAGACCCAGCACGTCGTGGGGCTCCACGGCAAGTCGGGCGACCCCTCGCCGGTGACGGCATACGGCGTGTACATGGGCATCAAGGCGGCGGCGAAGGCCCGGTGGGGCAAGGACACGCTGTCGGGCAAGACGGTGGCGGTGCAGGGGTGCGGCAACGTGGCGGGCCACCTGTGCACCCACCTGCACGAGGAGGGCGCCAAGCTCATCGTGACCGACATCGACGAGGCCCGGGTCCGGAAGGTGGTGGATGCCACCGGCGCCAAGGCGGTCAAGCCCGACGAGATCTACGACCAGAAGGCCGACATCTACTCGCCCAACGCGCTCGGCGCCACGGTCAACGATGACACGCTCAAGCGCCTGAAGGTCGAGATCATCGCCGGGGCGGCGAACAACCAGCTGGCCGAGGAGCGGCACGGCGAGCAGCTGGAAAAGCAGGGGATGCTCTACGCCCCGGACTACGTGGTGAACGGCGGCGGTCTCATCAACGTGTACGGCGAGCTGCAGGGGTGGGCCGCCGACCGCGCCCGCCGGAAGGCGGGGGACATCTACGACACGACGCTCCGGGTCTTCGCGATCGCCAGCCGTGACAAGATCCCGAGCTTCCGCGCCGCCGACCGGCTGGCGGAGGAGCGCATCACGTCGATCGCGCCGCTGCGCAAGCTGTGGATGGCGTGAGGATGCGCCGGCTTGGCGGGCGGTCCGTGGCGGTGCTCCTGGCGGCGGTGGCCGTCGGGGCGCCGCTCGCGGCCCAGTCGCCGGCGGTGGCGGCCATCGACTCCCTGATGGCCGACCAGCTCGTCGCGGGCAATGCGCACGATGCCGAGCGGTTCCTGGTGGCGTTCGCGCACGACCCGACGCTGGTGTTCGTGTTCAACGGCACGGTCATCTCCGGGTACGATTCGCTCCTGGCGCAGCAGCGGCGGTGGTGGGCCGACCCGGCCCCGGGCGTTGAGTACGTCCGGACCGCGCCGCCCGAGGTCACCCTCCTCGGCCCGGGGTCGGCCTTCGCGGTCGACCGCCTGGCGGCGCGCCGCACCCTCCCGTCGGGCGAGGTAAGGATGGGGGCGTTCGTGGTGCTCCTGGTGTGGCAGCTGCGGCCCGAAGGGTGGCGGATCGTCGCGGCCCACGAATCCACCGCCCGCTGACCCACGGTGGCACTGACCCACTGAGCCACCGTCCCGCTACATTATCTCCATGCCTGAACGCATCCCAATCGGGTCCGATCACGCGGGCTTTGCGCTGAAGGAGCGCCTGGTCGCCGAGCTCAAGGCGCTGGGATACGAGCCGGTGGACGTGGGCACCCATTCGTCCGAGTCCACCGACTACCCCGACTACGCCCATCCGGTGGCGCACGAGGTGGAGGCTGGCGAGGCGAAGCGCGGGGTCCTCCTCTGCGGCACCGGGCTCGGCATGAGCTACGCCGCCAACCGCCACCACGGCGTCCGCGCGGCGGTGGCGTGGAGTCCCGAAGTGGCCCGCCTGTCCCGCGCGCACAACGACGCCAACGTGCTGGTGCTCCCGGCGCGGTACGTCTCGGAGCGCGAAGGCCTCGACATCCTCAAGGCGTGGCTCGACACCCCGTTCGAGGGTGGGCGGCACGAGCGGCGCGTCCAGAAGATCGAAACGGAGAGCTGATGTCCCTCGACCACCGCGCCGGGCTCCGCCAGGCCGACCCGACCATCGCCGGCCTGGTGGATCTGGAGCTGGACCGCCAGCGCCACGGCCTCGAGCTCATCGCGAGCGAGAATTTCGCAAGCCGCGCGGTGATCGATGCGATGGGCACGCCGCTCACCAACAAGTATGCCGAGGGGTATCCGGGGCGGCGGTACTACGGCGGGTGCGAGGTGGTGGACAAGGTCGAGCAACTGGCCATCGACCGCGCCAAGGAGCTCTTCCACGCGGCGCATGCCAACGTCCAGCCCCACGCCGGCGCGCAGGCGAACTTCGCCGCGTTCATGGTGCTGCTGAAGCCCGGCGAGAAACTCCTCGGCATGTCGCTGCCGCACGGGGGCCACCTCTCTCACGGCGCGGCGGTCAACCACAGCGGCGTCATCTGGCAGGCGGCGCAGTACGGCGTCGACCCGGCCACTGGCCGCATCGATTACGACCAGGTGCGGGACATCGCCCGGCGCGAGCGCCCGAAGATGATCGTGGCCGGCGGCAGCGCCTACGCCCGGATCATCGACTTCGCGCTCTTCCGCTCGATAGCCGACGAGGTGGGGGCCACGCTGCTGGTGGACATGGCGCACTTCGCCGGCCTCGTGGCGGGCGGGGTGCATCCCTCGCCGGTGCCGCACGCCCACATCGTGACCTCCACCACCCACAAGACGCTCCGCGGCCCGCGCGGCGGCCTCATCCTCTCCGGGGCCGAGCTGGCCAAGGCGGTCGACAAGTCGGTCTTCCCGGGCACGCAGGGCGGGCCGCTCGAGCACGTGATCGCCGCCAAGGCGGTGGCCTTCGGCGAGGCCCTGACCGACGATTTCCGGCGCTACGCCGCGCGGGTGCTCGAGAACGCGCGGGCCCTCTCCGAAGCCCTCCTGGAGCGGGGGTTCGCCATCGTCTCCGGCGGCACCGACACCCACCTGATGCTGGTGGACCTCCGCCCCAAGGGCCTCACCGGCAAGGTGGCCGAGCAGCTCCTCGACCGCGCCGGCATCACGGTCAACAAGAACACGATCCCCGACGACCCCCAGTCCCCCTTCGTGACCAGCGGCATCCGGCTCGGCACGCCGGCGCTCACGACGCGCGGGATGGGGAAGTCCGAGATGCGGCGCATCGCGGCGCTCATCGACCAGGTGCTGATCCAGCAGGACGACGCCACCGTGGCGCGGGTCAAGGGCGAGGTCAAGGCCCTCACGGACGGCTTCCCGCTCTATCCGGCGCGCCGCGCGTGACCGAGGTCCAGTTCGCCGAGGATGTCCTGGCCCGCATCCAGGCGCGAGAGGCGCGGTATCACGAGCGCGCGTACCTTTTTGTCCTCGCGGCCATCGAGTTCCTGCAGGTGCGGCTCCCGGAGCGCCGGCACGTGTCCGGCGCGGAGCTCGCCGGCGCCTGCCGCGACCTGGCGCTCCAGCAGTACGGGCTCCTGGCGCCCGCGGTGCTGGCCCACTGGGGCGTCGTGACCACGCGCGACTTCGGCCGGATCGTCTTCACGCTCATCGACGTCAAGCTCCTGAGCGCGCAGCCGGCCGACCGCCTGGAGGATTTCGACGCCGTGTACGACTTTGCCGACGCGTTCAGCCCGGCGCAGGTGTGGGCGGGGGTGAGCGTGCCGGGCAGGTGAGGCGTGAGAGGTAAGAGGTAAGAGGTAAGACGTGAGGCGTGAAATGGGAGAAGCGGTTCGACTCGTGACCCGCGACTCGTGACCTGCGACTCGTGA
>DASYXP010000250.1:0-1722 GCA_035934835.1 Gemmatimonadales bacterium
TCGATGCTGGGGGGAGTGAAGATCCCCCGGCAGCCGCTCGACGGATCGAGGAGCTGGTAGGACGTGCAGCGTTCATTCTTGTCGCGCTCGGTCCGCACCTCGACCCGGGCCTGGCCGTCGAGGGTCAGGTCGGCGTAGCGCCGGTCGACGCCGAGGAAGCCGCCGGTGTCCGCCAGCGCGGCCACGGCGGCGCTGTTCCTGAAGAGCCCGCGCGCCGCAAAGGCCGCGGCCCGGCCCTGGGCCGCAGAATCGAGCGCGGCAAGGAGGGAATCGGCCCAGCGGTCGGCCCGCGCAGCCGCATCAGGGTGCAACAGGACCGCCGCCAGGCGGTGGGCCTCCGGCGGGACGATGGTGTATCTGAAGGGGGGGAAACCCGCCACCAGGTGCGGTCCCGCCGTGTCGGCGGGCACCTGCGCGGGTGCCTGCGCCGCCAGCCGGGTCGGGACCGCAAGGAGGAGGAATAGGGCGACGGAGCGCGCCACGGTGATGTGGTCGGAGATGCGGCCTTGTAGGGGCGGTAAGTTGGTAATATACTGGAACTTAGACACTCCAACAACCGGTGCGCCAGAGCCCTTGCGCCTCCTCGACCGCTACATCATTCGCCAGCTCGTGGCGCCATTCCTGTTCGCCCTCACCGGGCTCACGGGGCTGCTCCTCCTCAACCAGGTGGCAGCGCAGATCCCGAGGCTGGCAGGCAAGGGTCTCCCCTGGAGCGTCATCGGGGAGTTCTTCCTGCTCACTGTCCCGTTCATTCTCGTGATGACGGTGCCGATGTCGGTCCTCCTGGCCACGCTGTACGGATTCACCCACCTGGCGGCCGACAACGAGATCACCGCCATGCAGGCGAGCGGCGTCAGCGTCTACCAGATGCTCCGGCCGGTGGTCCTGGTCGGCGTGGTGCTCTCGGCCGCCAACTTCGTCCTCACCGACCAGGTCCACCCCCGGACGAATGCCCGGCTCAAGGCGCTCATCGACGACATCGGCCGGAAGAAGCCGACGCTGGACCTCCGGGAGCAGGCGATCAACGCCATTCCCCCGTCGTCGTACTTCCTGCGCGCCAGCCGCATCGACGCCGCCTCCGGCAAGATGCGCGACGTGTCGCTCTTCGACCTCAACGACCGGAACGTCCGTCGGGTCATCTACGCCGACAGCGGGCGCCTGGCGTACGAGGAAGGGCGCAGCGACCTCGAGCTCCGGCTCTACGACGGGGTCATCCACGAATACGAGGTGGACCACCCGGAGCTCTTCCAGTCCACCGAGTACCACATCAACACCATCAAGGTGAAGAACGTCGCGAATTCGCTCGATCGCCAGGCGGACACGTCGATCATGCGCGGCGACCGGGAGATGACGACATGTGAGATGGACAGCGTGGTCCAGGGCGCCGAGCGCACCGCCGCCGCCGTCCGGGCCGACGCGGACCACCTTCGCCGCGGCGACCTCCGCACGCTCCTCCGCCTCCCGCCCCTCCCTCCACCCGCCCCCCGGATGGAGTCCCCGCCCCGGACCTGCGGCCTGCCGCGGTGGCTGGGCGTCCTCCTTCCCAAGACGGCCGAGGCGCAGACGCCTGCACACCAGCACCCCGCCGCCGCGGGCGCCGCCATCGAAGCGAATCGCCGGCGGAAGTTCCAGCAGGCAGCGGCCACCCGCATCGATTCGGCACACGCTGCTGATTCGATCCGGACTGTCCAGGACGACTCGATCCGCAGCCACTTCGAGGCG
>DASYXP010000252.1:0-8039 GCA_035934835.1 Gemmatimonadales bacterium
CCGGATGATGCTCGACATCATCGAGCCGGACGAAGGAAAGATCTCGATCCTTGGCGGCGCGCTGGGCGCACGGGACCTCTCCAAGCGCATCGGGTTCCTGCCCGAGGAGCGCGGCCTTTACAAGAAGATGAAGGTCCTGGACCAGCTGGTGTTCCTGGGCGAGATCCGGGGGCTGTCCGGCGCCCACGCCCGGGAACGCGCCGTGTGGTGGCTCAGGCAGCTTGGCCTGGCCGACTGGGCCGCCAAGAAGGTCGAGGACCTCTCGAAGGGGATGCAGCAGAAGGTCCAGTTCGCGGGCGCGCTGGTACACGACCCGGAGCTGCTGATCCTGGACGAGCCGTTCAGCGGCCTGGATCCGGTGAATTCGCAGGTCCTGGAGGACACCGTGGTGCAGGTCTCCCGCGGTGGCCGCACGGTGCTCTTCTCGACCCACAACATGGAGCAGGCCGAGAAGATGTGCGATCGGGTGGTGATCATCGCGCGGGGCCAGAAGGTGGTGGACGGTTCCGTAGCGCAGGTCAAGGCGGAATACGGAGATCGGTATGTGGCGCTCGCGTTCACCCACGACCGCGCCGCGGCCGACCGGGTGCTCGCCGACCGGTCACTGGTCGCGAGCGTCAAGGATGACGGCGCCTCGGCCGAGGCCGAGCTCGCGGCCGGCGCGTCGGCGGATGCGCTGCTCAAGGCGTTGGTGCAGGGCGGGGTAGGGCTGAGCCGGTTCGAGGTCGTGTCGCCGTCACTGCGCACCATCTTCATCGCCAAGGTCGGCGCCGAGGCCGCAACCGCCCCGGCGTCGGAGGAGCCGGCCCATGCATAAGCTCGCTGCCATCATCCGCCGGGAATTCCTGGCCCGCGTGCGGACCCGTGCATTCATGATCAGTACCCTTCTTGGCCCGCTCTTCTTCGCCGCGATGTTCGTCATCCCGGTAATGATCTTCGGCAAGGAGTCAGGGAAGATCGACCTGATCGTCCTCGATGCCGCCAGCGGGGACCTGGGGCAGCATGTCTCTGATGCTATTACGCAAATCAATGTGGATAAAGGAGATACAGCAAAAACCGTGTACGATGTCACCCGGGGGGCTGCGCCAATTTCGCGGCTTTCCGTGGTCCAGGACTCCCTGATCAAGCTGGTGGACGTCGCTGGCACTGGTGGGCCGAGGTTCGACGGGATCCTGATAGTGACCGATTCGGCGTTCGGCGCGGCGCGGTTCGACTATCTCGGCTCGAACGTCAGCAGCATCCAGGATATGGAGAAGCTGCAGGGGATCCTCCGAGGCGTAGTGATCCGGGAGCACCTGGTCCGGTCGGGGGTCTCGCCGCAGTCGGCCAAGCTGGCGGAGCTCAACTTCGACCTGAACACCGTCAAGATCACGCACGGCTCCCTCACCGGTGAGAGCGGGGAGATGGCGTTCATGGTCGGGTATGTGATGTCGTTCATCCTGTACTTCTCGATCCTGATCTCCGGTGTCCAGATCATGAGTGCCGTGGTCGAGGAGAAGTCGACCCGGATCATGGAGGTACTGGTCTCGAGCGTACGGCCGTTCGACCTGCTCCTGGGCAAGGTGGTCGGGGTAGGGGGGGCCGTCCTGCTGCAACTGGCCATCTGGGCAGGAAGCGCAACGACGCTGAGCGTGTTCCGGGGCCGGATAGCAGGTTCGCTGGGGATGCCGGCAAAGCAGGCGGCCAACATCACGATGCCGACGATCACCCCGGAGATGCTGCTGGTCCTTCTGGCCTTCTTCTTCCTGGGCTTCTTCCTGTTCGCCTCGGCCTACGCCGCGGTGGGCTCGATGTGCAACTCGACCCAGGAGACCCAGCAGTTCGCCCAGCCACTTACCATTCTTGTGATCATCGGTTTCTTCGGTGCACTCTCGGCCATCAAGCGTCCCGATGGCCCGGCCGCCCACCTGATGAGCTACATCCCACTCACTGCACCGTTCGTGGTACCAGTCCGCTTTGCGATCTCTCCGCTGCCGTGGCCCGAAGTCGTGGGTTCGATGCTCATCACACTCGCCGGCGGGCTGGCGGTGGTATGGATCGCGGGGCGCATCTACAGGATCGGCGTCCTGGCTTATGGCAAACGGCCGACGCCGCGGGAGATCTTCCGCTGGATCCGCGCCGGCTGACCAAGGCTCGTGTACAAGGGAACGCCCCGGGGTCCAGTCCCGGGGCGTTTCTATTGGGCCAATGTGGCCTGGCGTGGAGGTAGTAGGCGATGGCAAGCGCCCGCATTGTTTCACGTGAAACAGGGGTACATTGGCCTTATCACTGGCGAACCGATATATTACGAATCTGCGGGGAAAGCACCCCAGAACAACGGCATTGGTATCTAGTATAATACATTGAAATAGAAAGACATAACCAAATGGCTCGAGTGATTGCGATCGCCAACCAGAAGGGCGGGGTGGGGAAGACCACCACCGCCGTGAATCTGGCGGCCTCTCTCGCGATCAGCGAGCGTCGGACGTTGCTCATCGACGCCGATCCGCAGGGGAACGGCACGAGCGGCATCGGCATCCCGCGCGATACGGTGCGCTACTCGCTTTACGACTCGCTCATCGAGGGCCGCCCGGCATCGGATACGATCGTGCGCCATCCGCTGCTCGAGCACCTCTCGGTGCTGCCCGCCACGCAGGACCTGGTCGGTGCGGAGCTGGAGCTGGTCGATCGTCCCGACCGCGAGACGATGCTGCGCCGGGTCCTCGAGCCGATCCGCGGTGAATACGAGTTCGTCCTCGTCGACTGTCCGCCGTCGCTCGGCCTCATCACCCTCAACGTGCTGACGGCGGCCGACGGTGTGCTCATCCCGATCCAGTGCGAGTACTACGCGCTGGAGGGGATCAGCCAGCTCCTCAACACGATCAACCTGGTGCAGCAGAACTTCAATCCGTCGCTCCAGATCGACGGCGTCCTGCTCACGATGTACGACCAGCGGCTCAACCTCTCGCGCCAGGTGGCCGACGAGGCGCGCGAGTACTTCGGACCCAAGGTGATCCGCGCGGTCGTGCCCCGGAACATCCGGCTCGCCGAGGCGCCGAGCTTCGGCAAGCCGATCCTGCTGTACGACGTGCAGTCGGTCGGCGCGAAGAGCTACCTGGCCGCGGCGCAGGAGCTGATGACGCGGGTGGGCACGCCGCCGGCGGCCGCCGCCCAGCGAGACCGTGAGGAGGCCAAGTGACGGAGCGTCGTCTGGGTCGTGGACTCGAGGCGTTGCTGGGTCCCGTCAACCGGGAGCAGGCCGAGAAGTCGGGGGCGCTCCGCGAAGTCGCAGTGGCGAGCGTGCGCCCCAACCCCTTCCAGCCGCGGAAGAAGATCGACGAGCAGGAACTCGCGGAGCTGGCGGATTCGATCAGCGCCTCGGGCCTCCTCCAGCCGGTGGTGGTCCGGGCGGTCGCGGGGGGGCACTTCGAGCTGATCGCGGGGGAGCGCCGCTGGCGGGCGGTCCAGCGACTCGGCTGGAAGACGGTCCCGGTGGTGGTCAAGGAGGCGGACGATCGCACCCTCCTGACGCTCGCCATCATCGAGAACATCCAGCGCGCCGATCTCTCGCCGCTGGAGGAGGCCGCGAGCTACCAGCGGCTCATCGAGGAGTTCCAGTCCTCGCAGGCGGACGTCGCCCGGCTGGTGGGGCGCGACCGTTCGACGGTGGCCAACGCGCTCCGGCTCCTGCGGCTCCCCGCCGAGGTGCGGGAGATGGTCGAGGACCGGAAGCTCTCCGAGGGCCACGCCCGCGCGCTCCTCGCGGTGGTCGAGCCGCGGCAGCTCCTGGCCCTTGCCCGCCAGGCGATCCTCAGCGCCTGGTCGGTGCGTGAGCTCGAGGCGCGGGTCCGAGGTGAGCGCCCCGCCGGAAAGCGGCCCAAGGCCGGTCCCCGTCCGGTGAGTGCTGATGCCAAGCGCGTCGAGGAGACCCTGCGCCAGCACCTTGGCACCGAAGTGCGCCTCACCTCGAGGCGCCGCGGCCGGGGCTTCCTGACGGTCAACTACTACTCCAACGACGACCTTGCCCGCCTCCTCGAGCGCATCCTCGGCCGGCCCTTCGACGGATGACGTCCCGGAAGGAATTCGTCACCATCATGATCCACCGGGACGGCGCCGTCGAATCGACGTCGATCCGGCTCCCGGCGTGGCTGGCCCGCGTCCTCGCGGTGGCCGGCGTGGTGTTGGCGGCGGCGATCATCCTGGGCGCGGCCTTCTACCTCCCGATGGCGCGGGCCGCGGCCCGGGTCCCCGGCCTCAACCGCCGCATCGCCGACCTCGAAATGGAGAACGGCCGGATCCGGGAGCTCGCTGCCGCGGTCGACACCGCCGAAGCGCGCTACGCCAAGGTGCGGTCGATGATCGGCGGGAACATCGTTCCCGAAGCATCGCAGCGGACCGTCCCGGCCCCGGCGGCGCCGCCCCTGGTCGCGCTTATTCCGGGAACACCGGCAGCGGTCGAGCCCGTCATCCCGTCCCGCTGGCCGCTCGACGAGCCCGGGTACGTCACCCGGGGGCAGATCGGCACCGGCACCGCCGACGAGGCGCATCCCGGGATCGACATCGCCGTGCCGGAGGGGACGCTGGTGCGGGCATCGGCGTCGGGACACGTGGCCGATTCCGGCCTCGACCCCCAGTACGGGAATTTCGTCCTGCTGCAGCACGACAGCGGGTATCAGACCATGTACGGGCACTTGTCGCGGATCCTTACGACGACCGGCGCACCGGTGGAAGCGGGACAGGTCATCGGGTTGTCAGGTAACACCGGGCGCTCGAGCGCGCCCCACCTCCATTTCGAGATCCGGCGCGACGGGAGCACCATCGACCCGACCACGCTGGTGAAAGAGGGGAACTGATGGCGGTCGCACCAGGCAGGAACGACTCCGGCACGCTGTCGATCATTGCGACCGGCACCGTGGTGACCGGCGAGATCGTCACCGACGGCGTCCTCAAGGTCGAGGGCCAGGTGATCGGGAACATCCGCGCCGGCCAGCAGCTTCTGGTGGCGCGGGGCGGGTCGGTGCAGGGGAATGTCGCGACCGAACAGGCCGTCGTCGGCGGAGTCATCACCGGGAACATCGACGCCAAGGACCGCGTCGAGATCCAGGGCTCCGCATCGGTCGAAGGGGACATCATCGCCCGGCGACTGGTGGTGCTCGAAGGGGGCCGATTGAACGGCTCCCTGGAAATGCGGGCCGAACCGAGCGCCTAGCAGGGCCGGCGCCTGATTCCACAAAAGTTGAAAAACGGGTCAAGTTTGTGGATATCAATCGCTTAGGGCGCCTTCAATATCCGGTGTTTCACGGCAGTTGAGGCAAATTCCTATACAATGAAACCATTGTCGATATTGTGTATAGTCACTGTCGCTACGGTGGCTATCGGGTGTGGTCCAGCTGCCAAGCCGACGGGGTTCCGGGTCGGGTTGGTCACACCCGGTTCGGTGGCAGACGCGGCGTGGAACAGCGGTGCGTACCGCGGCCTGCAGGAGATCGCCGAGTCGCTGCACGTGGTGGTGAGCAACGTGGAGGCGCGCTCGCCGGCGGAGCAGGAGGACGCGCTCCGGAGCTACGCCGCCCAGGGCTACCAGCTCGTTTTCGCCCACGGGTTCGAGTTCCAGGACGCCGCGGAACGCGTCTCGCATGACTACCCGAAGACCGTGTTCATCATCACCTCCGGCGAGCGGCAGGTGGGCAACGTTGCGCCCCTCGTCTTCCGCATCGAGGAGGCGACGTACCTCTGCGGAATGGTGGCGGGCGGGATGTCGAAGACCGGCAAGATCGGCTTCGTCGGAGGGATGGAGCTGCCGCCCATCGTCCGCGGCTACGACGGCTGGCTCCGTGGCGCGCAAGCGGTGGATCCGAAGGTCCAGAGCCGGGTCATCTACCTCAACAGCTTCGACGATGCCGCCGCGGGGCGGGAGGCCGCCATCCAGCTGATGGGCCTCGGTGTGGACATGCTCCACCACAATGCGGACGCCGCGGCGCTCGGCCTCTTCCAGGCGGTCAAGGACCATCCGGGCGTCTATGCGTTCGGTGCCAACGCCGACCAGCGCGCCCTGGCACCCGGCCACGTCCTCGGATCGGCGGTCATCGACCTGCCCCGGGCGCTCCTCCTCGTGGCGCGGGAGGTGCACGATGGCCGCTTCGTTCCGCACGTCGAGTCCTTCGGCTTGAAGAGCGGCGTCGTGCGGTACGTGTCCGATCCCACGCTCGCCGCCCAGGTGCCGGCCGCACTCGCCCGCCGGGTGGCCGCGGCGGCGGATTCGATCTCGGCCGGGACGCTCCACCCGGTGCCGGAGCAGCAATGACCCGCCCCACTGCGCTGCCGGAGGTCGTGGCCTGGCTCGACGGCTACCTGCGGATCGCCGATGCGCCGGACTACCCGAACGCAGTGAACGGGCTCCAGGTGGAGAACGGCGGGCAGGTGGCCCGCATCGTGGCCGCGGTCGACGCGAGCCTCGAAACGATCACGGGGCTCCGCCGCAACGACCTCCTCCTGACCCACCACGGACTGCTCTGGGACGGGAACCAGCCGGTGTCCGGGCGCCGGTACCGCCGCCTCAAGGCGCTATTCGACCTCGATGCCGCACTCTATTCGGCCCACCTCCCGCTGGACCTGCATCCGGAGGTCGGCAACAACGCCCTCCTGGCGCGGGCGCTCGGCGTTGCGATCAGTGGCGGATTCGGGATGCATCAGGGCGTGGCGATCGGCGTCCAGGGCGCGCTGGCCATCCACCGGGACGAGCTCGTCGAGCGGATCACCTCGCTCCTCGGCGCGCGGCCCAAGCTCGTGGCGGGGGGACCGGCGACGACATCGCGGATCGCCATCGTCACCGGTGCCGGCGGCGGCCTGGTGCGCGAGGCGCGCGACGCCGGATGCGATACGCTGATTTCCGGGGAGGGCGCGCACCACACCTACTTCGATGCGATGGAGTGGGGTGTCAACCTGGTCTACGCCGGCCACTACGCCACCGAGACGCTGGGCGTCAGGGCGCTGGCCGAGCAGACCGCCCACCAGTTCGGCCTGCCGTGGGAATTCCACGACCACCCCACCGGGCTCTGACCCACTGGGGCCGCGCCCCGGCGTGACCCTGCCCGCGATCGAGCCCGACCGCTCCCGGCCCGCCGCACTCACGATGCGGGGGATCGGCCGGGCGTTCGGCAGCGTCGTGGCCCTCAGTGATGCGGGGGTGACGGCCCGTGCCGGCGAGATCCACGCCCTTCTCGGCGAGAACGGGGCGGGGAAGTCCACGCTGATGCACATCGCCGCCGGGCTCATCCGCGCCGACGCGGGCTCGATGGCTCTCCGCGGGATCGAGGGTTTCCCCGCATCGCCCCGGGTCGCCGTCGAGCGTGGGGTGGCGATGGTACATCAGCACTTCACCTCGATCGCGGCGCTGTCGGTGTCGGAGAACATCGCGCTGGCCACGGCGTGGCCGGTCCGCCCGGCGGCGCTCCGTGGCCGGGTGGCGGCGTTGCTCAAGGAACTCGGGCTGCCGCTCGATCCGGATGCCCGGGTCGGCGAGCTCTCGGTGGGACTGCGCCAGCGGCTGGAGATCGCCAAGGCGCTCGCGGCGGGCCCGGCCGTGTTGCTGCTCGATGAGCCGACCGGCGTGCTCTCTCCCGCGGAGTCAGCGGAGCTCTTCCGGTCGCTGCGGACGTTCGCCGCGGCGGGCGGGGCGGCCGTGCTCATTACCCACCGGCTCGACGAGGCGCTGGAGCACGCGGACGCGGTCACGGTGCTCCGCCAGGGCAGGGTCACGCTGGCCGATGCGCCGGCCGCCACGCTGACCCGTGACCGGCTCCTGAACGCGATGCTCGGCCCGGAGCCGGTCGCTGCGCCCCAGCGCGCGCACAGCCGAGTCGACGCTCCCGTGGGGATCGCCGTACGGGGACTCGCGGTGGAACGCGAAGGGCGCGGCGGGCTCGCCGTGCGCGATGTGTCGCTCGATGTGCGGTCGGGCGAGATCGTGGTCGTCGCCGCGGTCGAGGGGAACGGCCAGCGGGAGCTGCTCCGCGCCATCGCCGGCGTGCTGCCGATCTCCGGGGGTTCGCGGGACGTGA
>DASYXP010000253.1:0-3860 GCA_035934835.1 Gemmatimonadales bacterium
TCTCCTCCTTCTGCTTCTCCCTCTCCTCCTCTCCTCCTCTCCTCCCTCTGCTTCTCCCTCTCCTCCGCTCCTCCCTCTGCTTCTTCTTCTCCTCCTCCTCTCCGCCTCTCCTTCTCCTTCTCCTCCTCCCTCTCCTTCTCCTCCTTCTCCTTTTCCCCGCCCGCACCCCCGGCTAGTATTCGACCATGCCTTCCCGCGTCATCCGCCAGCTGCTCCGCTGGTGGCACACCCCCGTCATCCGGCGCTGGACCATCACGGCGGCGTTCTCCGCGCTCGGGTTCGGCGTTGCGCTCGGCTGGGGATCGTGGGCCCGGGCCTGCCTCAACAACGCCTGCCCGTCGGTGGCGGGGCTCGGCGGCTACAGCGCCGACCAGGCGTCCAAGGTCTACGCGGCCGACGGCCGGCTGGTCACCGATTTCGGGCTGCAGCGCCGTACGGTCATTCCGCTGAGCCAGATGTCCCCCGCGGTCATCGCCGCGTTCCTGGCCACCGAGGACAAGCGGTTCTACCAGCACCACGGCATCGACTGGATCCGGGTCTTCGGCGCCATCAAGGACATCCTGATCGAGCGCCGGATCGCCGGCGGCGCGTCGACGATCACGATGCAGCTCGCCGGAAACCTCTGGCCCGAGGAGATCAACCGCAGCGACCGCTCCTTCCGGCGCAAGCTGCGGGAGGCCCAGGTCGCGATGGAGCTCGAGCGCACCTATCCCAAGGACAAGATCCTCGAGCTCTACCTCAACCAGATCGACCTCGGCAACCGCGCCTTCGGCGTCGAGGCGGCCGCCCAGCGCTACTTCGGGAAGTCCGCCCGCGACCTCAACGTCGCGGAGGCCGCCACCCTCGCGGCGCTGCCGAAGAGCCCCGCGTACTACAACCCCCGCCGCCACCGGCTGCACGCCATCGAGCGGCGCAACACCATCATCAACCTCCTGCGCGACAACGGCTACCTCACGGCGTCCGAGGCGGAGCGGTGGAAGGCCTATCCGCTGGTGCTGTCGAACCGCTCCGACTTCAGCGAGGTGGCGCCGTACTTCACCGAGTACGTGCGCCAGCTGATGGAGGCGCGCTTCGGCCCCGACCTCTACACCTCGGGGTACCGGATCCACACCACGCTCGACCTCGACATCCAGCTCGCGGCGGAGCGCTCCCTCGAGGCCCAGCTCGAGGCCATCGAGAACGGCCAGTACGGGCCCTACCACCACGAGACCTACGCCCAGTACCTCCAGGAAAAGGCCGACAAGGGCGACGCCAACCAGGAGGGCCCGAGCTACTCACCGTACCTGCAGGGGATCTCGGTGGTGCTCGAGGCCAAGACCGGCAACATCCTCGCGATGGTGGGCGGGCGCGACTTCGACGACAGCAAGTACAACCGCGCGGTGAACGCCCGGCGCCAGCCCGGTTCGACCTTCAAGCCGTTCGTCTATTCCGCGGCGCTCCGCGCCGGGCACCCGCTGTCGGAGATCCTGGTCGACGAGCCGCTCAGCGTCCCGATGGGCCCCACCGAGCCGCCGTGGGAGCCGCAGAACTACGACCAGACCTTCCGCGGCCCGATGACGCTCCGCCAGGCGCTCACGATGTCGGACAACATCGTGACGATCCGCCTGGGGATGGAAGAGCTGGGCGAGCAGGCGGTCATCGCCGAGGCCACCAAGTTCGGCATCACCACGAAGATCCCGAACGTGCCCTCGATCCACATCGGCTCGGCCGACGTGCAGCCGCTCGAGATGATCTCGGCCTACACTGCCTTCGCCAACATGGGCGAGCGCAGCGTGCCGAACCCGATCCTCTGGGTCGAGGACAAGGACGGCAACATCGTCTGGCGCCCGCAGGCACAGCTCAAGCCGGTCATGGACTCCGACCAGGCGTGGCTGATGATCGACGTGATGCGCGACGTCCTCCGCAACCCGATGGGGACCGCCCACCAGGCCTGGGTCGACGCCAACCTCGACCTGCCGGCGGCCGGCAAGACCGGCACCACCGACGACGGCACCGACGTCTGGTTCATCGGCTACACCCCCGACCTGGTGGCGGGCGTCTGGATGGGCCTCGACAAGCCCGACCGCATCAAGAACGCGGCCGGCGGCGGCGTGCTGGCAGCCCCGGCCTGGATGGCCATGATGAAGGACATCTACCAGCGCCGCGCCGTCCCCCAGGACCCGTGGCCCCGGCCGCCCGACCTCACCTTCGCCGAGATCGACCGGCAGTCGGGGGAACGGGCGCTGCCCTTCTGCCCGACCGAGAACCGGTTCGTCGAGTCGTACATCCCCGGCACGGAGCCCAAGACGTACTGCCACCTGCACGCCTTCAATCCGATCGGCGGTGGTACGCCGCAGTACCCGGGCCAGAACTGATCGCGTGACCGGCCCCGTCCTCCGCGCCGGCTGGGTGGTCCCGATGGCAGGGCCGCCGATCGAGGGCGGGGAGGTCATCATCGACGGCGACGGCAGGATCGGCGCCGTCCGCCCGTCGGAGCGCCAGCCCTCCCAGCCGACCGACCGGTGGGCCCTCCTCCCCGGCCTGGTCAACGCCCACACCCACCTCGAGCTCACCGGCTTCGACGGCCTGGTCGGCGACGCCGACTTCGCCGATTGGATCCCGCACATCATCCGGCTCAAGGCCGCGCGCTCCACGGCCGAGTTCCTCGAGGCCGCCCGCCGGGGGATCCGCGACTCGTGGGCGATGGGCGTCACCACCGTGGCCGATTGCGGCGATTCCGGCGCCGTCATCCAGGCGCTCCACGAACTCGGCGCCAGCGGCATCGCCTACCACGAGGTCTTCGGGCCCGACCCGGCCGACGCCGCGGCACAATTCACCGCCTGGTCCGCCCGGATGCGGGAGCTCCGCCGCTTCGAGTCGGTGCGCGTCACCCTCGGCGCATCGCCCCACGCCCCGTACACCGTGAGCGGCGAACTCTACCGGCTCGCCGCGGCCTGGGCTCGCGCTGAAGGGATGCCGCTGGCCGTGCACATCGCCGAGGCGGCCGACGAGTCGGCGCTGCTCCGGGACGGGACCGGCGGCTTCGCCGAGGCGTGGCGGCGGCGCGGTGTGCCGATCCCCGAGGCGCGGTGCTCGCCGGTCGAGTGGCTCGACCGCCACGGCGTCTTCGGGCCCGACACCACCGCCATCCATGCGGTCCGGGTGGACGCGGCGGACGTGGCCACCCTCGCGCGGCGGGGGTGCGGCGTGGCACATTGTCCCCGGTCCAACCGCCGCCACGGCCACGGCGATGCGCCGCTCCCGCTCCTCCTGGCGTCCATCGAGCGCCTCGGGGTGGGGACCGACTCGGTCGCCAGCGTGTCTCCCCTGGACCTCCTGGCGGAGGCCCGCGCGGCCCGCACCCTCGGCGGGCTCACGGCGGAGCGGGCGCTGGAACTCGTGACCGTCGGCGCCGCGCGGGCCGTCGGGCTCGGGCGGGAGGTCGGGGCGCTGGAAGCGGGAAAGTGGGGCGACGCCGTTGCGATCCGCCTGCCGGAGGGCACCGGCCGCGACCGGGTCCACGAGGCCGTCCTGGAAAGTTCACCGGCCGATGTCGCCTGTACGTGGGTGTCCGGCCGCCTGGTCCACGGGGCGTGAGTCGTGGGTCGTGAGTCGTTGGTCTTTGGCCGTTACCTTCGCGAAGCCCTAAGCCCTAAGCCCTAAGCCCTAAGCCCTAAGCCCTAAGCCCTAAGCCCTAAGCCCAGAGCGCCGAGCCCCGACCTGTGATGAAGACCCGACGCCACGCCCTCATCCTCCGCGTCATTTCCGAGGAGCGGATCGAGAACCAGGACCGCCTCCGCTCCGCGCTGGCGCGCCACGGCGTCGACGTCACCCAGGCGACGCTCTCCCGCGACCTGCGCGAGCTCGGCCTGGTCAAGCTG
>DASYXP010000258.1:0-1598 GCA_035934835.1 Gemmatimonadales bacterium
CGCCTTCGCCCGGGCGTTCGTCGAGTCGCGCGCGGCCCGGGGAAGGGGTCCTGCCCGCGTCGCGCGCGACCTGGGCGCGGCCGGCGTGGAACGCTCGGTGATCGACAAAGTGATCGCCCAGTGGCCCGACTCCGCGGCGCCGGAGGAGCAGGCGCTGGCGCTCGCCCGCAAGCGCGCCGGCCAGCTCCGCGACGTCGAACGCCAGGTGCGCCGCCGACGGGTGCTGGCGTACCTCGCCCGGAGGGGCTTCACCGGGTCCACCGCCCAGGCGGCGGTGCGGGAAGCCATGGGAGCGTGACAGGCAGCAGACAACAGACGCTCAGTGGCCCGACCGCCGGTCACTGAGCGTCCGAGCGTCTGTTCTCCGTTTCCCGCTATATTCCCCTCCATGCATTCCCACGTCATCCGACGGAAATTCCTCGACTTCTTCGTCGCCAAAGGGCACCGCGAGGTGCCTTCTTCGTCGCTCGTCCCCGCCGATGACCCGACGCTGCTCTTCACCAACGCCGGGATGAACCAGTTCAAGCGGGTGTTCCAGGGAGTGGAGGCCCGCGACTACCGCCGCGCCACCACGGTGCAGAAGTGCGTGCGCGCCGGCGGCAAGCACAACGACCTCGAGCAGGTGGGGTTCACCAGGCGGCACCACACCTTCTTCGAGATGCTCGGCAACTTCTCCTTCGGCGACTACTTCAAGCGCGACGCGATCGCCTTCGCCTGGGAGTTCGTGACCTCGAAGGAGTGGCTGGGGCTCGACCCGGAGCGGCTCCGCGTCACCGTCCACCACACCGACGACGAGGCGCGCACGTTCTGGCGCGAGGTGGCCGGGCTTCCCGACGAGCGGATCTACGGCCTGGGCGACAAGGACAACTTCTGGCAGATGGGCGACACCGGCCCCTGCGGGCCATGCACCGAGATCTACGTGGACCTCGAGTGGCGGCCGGGCCAGAAGGCGGCGCACGTCGACCAGGCGGAGTTCGAGCGCCAGGCGGAGGCGGGGCGTTTCCTCGAGATCTGGAACCTCGTCTTCATGCAGTTCGATCGCGCGGCCGACGGCACCCGGACGCCGCTCCCGCGCCCCTCGGTCGACACCGGGGCGGGGCTCGAGCGGATCGCGGCGGTGCTCCAGGGCGAGGACTCCAACTTCCACACCGACCTTTTCCTGCCCCTCCTCCACAAGGCGGAGCAGCTGGTCGGGAAGCCCTACGACCGCGGACCCGCCGGCGCCCCCTTCCGGGTGCTGGCCGACCACGCCCGCGCGGTGGCCTTCCTCCTGACCGACGGGTGCTACCCGAGCAACGAAGGCCGCGGCTACGTGCTCCGGCGCATCCTCCGCCGAGGGGTGCGCTACGCCTGGCTCCTCGGCCGGAAGGAGCCGACGCTCGCGCCGCTCACCGCGCTGGTGGTGCAGGAGATGGGGCACGCCTATCCGGAGCTCACGACAAAGGCGGCCTACGTCGCCGACGTGACCCGGCAGGAGGAGGAGCGCTTCCTCGAGACGATCGAGGGGGGGCTGGGCCGGATGGAGGAGCTGCTCGCAGGCGGGGCACGGGTCATCTCCGGCGAGGAGGCCTTCAAGCTCTACGACACCTTCGGCTTCC
>DASYXP010000289.1:0-2235 GCA_035934835.1 Gemmatimonadales bacterium
CGCGGGATGATCTCGGTGCGGCCGAAGGATGGGTGGAAGCCGGGGCGGGTGTATCGCGCCGAGCTCCTGCCGGGAGTCGCCGACCTCCGACGGAACGTGATGAAGCGGGGGAACGTCATCACGTTCACCACCGGCGCGCCGCTCCCGACGGTGACCCTCCACGGCACCACCATCGACTGGGTAAGTGGACGCGCCGCGCCGGTGGCGATGGTCGAGGCGGTCCTGGCGCCCGACAGCCTGGTGTACCGCTCGGCGAGCGATTCGAGCGGCCGCTTTTCCTTCGGCCCGCTCCCCCGGGGCCGGTACCGCGTCTACGCCTACATCGACCAGAACCACGACCTCAAGCGCGCCTACCGCGAACCGTGGGACAGCGTGAGCGTCGTCGCGGAGGGGGACAGCGTCACGGTCCCGCCCTTCTGGATGGCCCCGCGCGACACCACGCCCCCCCGGTTCGTGGAACCGCAGGTGACCGACAGCCAGACGGTGACGCTCGGGTTCAACCAGCCGCTCGACCCGTACATCGACTTCGATTCGGTGACCGTCCGGCTGCTGGCGCTCCCCGATTCGACACCGGTCACGGTGGCCTCGCTCCTTCCCAAGCGCATCGACGACTCGCTCCGGGCCCGCGCCCGGGCTGTGGCAGATTCGATCCGTGCCGACTCGATCGCCAAGGCTCATCCCGACACTGCCCGGAAGAAGGCCGCCGCGCCGGTCCCGCCACTCGCCCAGCCGGCGCCCTCCCTCCTCTCCGGCCTCCGCGGGCGCCCCCGCGTCGACAGCGCGATGATCAAGCTCATCGCGACCCGTCCGCCGCTCACCGACCGGCTGGTCCTCCGCACGGCGGCGCCCCTCAAGGTCCAGGGCAAGTACGTCATCGAGGTCACCGGGATCCGCAACGTGAACCGCGTGGGAGGCAGGATCGTGGGCGGCATCGTCGTGCCCAAGCCGCCACCGCCCCCCAAGCGTCCCGCCGTCGACTCGACGAAGGCCGACTCGACCGGAAAGCTCCGGCCGGGGGCCGGCGTACCGACCCAGCCCGACTCGACGGCTGAGCGCATCGATTCGCTGAAGCGACACCTCCGGGCACGGCCGGTGCCGCCACCCGTGGACTCCACCAAGCCGTGACCGACCCGCGCCGCGCCCTTCCCAGCGTGGACCGCCTCCTCCAGGAGCCGGCGGTCGCGGCGCTGCTGGACACCGCACCGAGGAGCGCCGTCGTGGCCGCGGTCCGCGAGGTGCTCGCCGGGGCGCGCAAGCGCGCCGGTGCGCCGGACGATTGGGCGCTGGCCATCCGGGAGCGGCTGGTGGAGCGCGAGGCGCCGTCGCTGGTGCCGGTGCTCAACGCCACCGGCGTCGTGCTGCACACGAACCTCGGCCGCGCGCCGCTCGCCGAGAGCGCCCAGGCAGCCATCGCCGCGGTGGCGGGCGGGTACTCCACCCTCGAATTCGACCTCCCCACCGGGATCCGCGGCCACCGGGGCGACCACAGCCGCGGGCTCCTGGCCGAGCTCTCCGGCGCGGAGGACGGGCTGGCGGTCAACAACGCCGCGGGGGCCCTGGTGCTGGCGCTTCAGTCGCTGGCCCGGGGCCGCGAGGTGGTCATCTCCCGCGGCGAACTGATCGAGATCGGCGGGTCGTTCCGGATCCCCGAGATCCTCGAGACGAGCGGCGCGCGGCTCCGCGAAGTGGGCACCACCAACCGCACCCATCTCCGCGACTACGAGGCGGCCATCGGCGCGGACACCGGCGCCGTCCTCATCGTGCACCGGTCCAACTTTGCCCAGCGCGGCTTCGTGGCCTCCCCGGCGCCGGCTGAAGTCGCTGCACTCGCGGCGGCGCGCGGCGTTCCGTGCATCTACGACGTCGGCAGCGGGCTCCTGGCCGACCTCACGCCGTGGGGACTCGTCTCCGAGCCGCGGGTCCCCGACGCGGTGGCCTCCGGCGCCGACCTCGTGGTCTTCAGCGGCGACAAGCTCCTGGGCGGCCCCCAGGCGGGCTGCCTCGTCGGGACGGCCGAGATGGTGCGCCGGTGCCGGGAGCATCCGATGGCGCGCGCACTCCGGGCCGACAAGCTGACGCTCGCCGCGCTCGACGCGACGCTCCGGCTCTACCGCGAGCCCGAGCGCGCCCGCCGTGAGATCCCGGTGCTGGTGATGCTCACGGCCACTCCGGACGAACTCGCGGCCCGCGCCGAGCGGCTCCGCGACCTCTGCCCCAGCTCGCGCGGCGCCCGGA
>DASYXP010000268.1:0-4869 GCA_035934835.1 Gemmatimonadales bacterium
GGCCTTCCTCGACCACGGGCGCCACTGATGCCCAGGGTCGGCGTGGTGGGCTCGATGGTGTGGGACGTGATCCACGGCCGCACCCCCGGCGAGGGGGATGTCGAGGAGTGGGGCGGGATCGCGTACGCGCTGGCGGCGATGGACGCGAGCCTCCCCGACGACTGGGAGGTCGTCCCCCTCATCAAGGTGGGCCAGGACCGCGCCCGCCAGGCGGCCGGGTTCGCGCGCGGGCTCCGGCACTGGGCGCCGGGCGCCCGGTTCGTCGAGGTGCCGGCGCTCAACAACGCCGTGCACCTGCGCTACGACCAGGCGGAGCGCCGTTGCGAGCGGATGGCGGGCGGGGTGCCCGGGTGGACCTGGCCCGAGCTGGGACCGATGGTGCAGGACCTCGACGGCCTCTACGTGAACTTCATTTCCGGTTACGAGATGTGCCTCGGCACGGCACAGGCGCTCCGCGCCGGGTTCAGCGGACTCATCTACGCCGACCTCCATTCCCTCTTCTTCGGGATGCGGCACGACGGCGTCCGGGTGCTGCGGCCGCTCCCCGACGCGCCCAGCTGGTTCGGGTGCTTCGACGTGGTGCAGATGAACGAGGACGAGATGCGGCAGATCTCCGACGACCCGCTGGCGCTCTCCGTCGACGTGCTCGGCGCCGGCGTCAAGCTGCTCAACGTGACGCTGGGCTCGCGGGGCGTGGTGTACGTGGCGGCGCCGGGGTCCGTCGGTCACGGGTCGCGGGTCACGGGTCTCGGGTCGCGGGTCACGGGTCACGGGTCGCAGGTCGCAAGCCCCACGACTCGCGACTCGCGACCCACGACCACCATCACCACCGCCCTCCTCCCGCCCCCGACCGTCGAGACCCTCGACCCGACGGGGTGCGGCGACGTCTTCGGCGCGGCGTGCTGCGCCCGGCTCTTGGCCGGGGACACCTTCGAGCAGGCGCTGGACCACGCCAACCGGATGGGGGCCAGGAACGCCGCCTTCCGGGGTGCGACCGCCCTCAACGCCCACCTTCGGGGGGAGCTGGTGCCCGCGTGACCCGCATCGTCGAGATCCCGACGCACCTGGACGACCGCACGTTCGAGCAGTTCGCCACGAGCTTCTCGGCGGGCCCGGCCACGGACAAGATGCTCTTCGACGCCCGGGGCTCGAAGTGGTCCTCGCCCTACGGCTTCACCGGGATGCTCATCGCCGGGCAGGCGGTGGCGCAGGCGGGGGGGCCCCGGCCGCTCTTCACGGTGCCGGAGGACGAGCAGGCCAAGAGCTACTGGACCCGGATCGGGTTCTTCCGCGAGGCGGCGGAGCTCTTCGAGCTCCACGGCAAGGTGCCCCGGGCCCGCCCCCAGGAGGAGAGCGACGTCCTGCTCGACGTGACGCCGGTGCGGGCGTCGGAGGACGTCCACGCCGTGGTGGAGCGGGTCCAGGACCGCTCCGCCCGGATCGTGACCGGCGAGCTGGGGCTCGAGGCCAAGGCCGTGATGGGGTTCGCTATGGCGCTCAGCGAGGCATGTCAGAATATTGTGGAGCACGCCGGGACCACCGGCTGGGTGGCCATCCAGGCATATAATTGGCGGAAGCGCCTGGGCCGCCGGGTGGTGGTCATCGCCGTGGCCGACGGCGGGGTGGGCTTCCGGAAGAGCCTCGAGGCGACGCAGGCCAAGCGGATCGGGGAGCGCTGGGGGGACGGCGCCGCGCTCGAATGCGCGCTGGTGCAGGGCATCAGCCGGTTCCGTGACCCGGGTCGCGGGCAGGGACTGGCCGGGATCAAGCGGTACCTCGAACGGTGGGAGGGCAAGATCAGCATCCGCAGCGGCAGCGCCCGACTGGCGATCGTGCCGGCGTGGGACGAGGACGTCCCGCTCCGCGAGCACCTTGCCCCCTTCCCCGGCGCCCAGGTCCAGATCGTCATTCCCGCCGCCCAGGGGAAGGCCTGATGGTCACCACGATCCGTCTCGAGACGCTGCTCCAGGAGGCGCACCCGGCCCGGGCGCCCAAGAATCTCGTGACCCGGCCCACCGGGGCGGCGGTGCGGAGCTCGATCGAGCGCGAGATGACCCTCCGCGGCGCGCGGGTGGCACTGCTCGACTTCTCGGACCTCGACCTCGTGGACCTCTCCTGCGCCGACGAGGTGGTGGCCAAGCTGCTGCAGCGGATGGACGTGACCGACGAGCGCTACGTGGTGCTCACCGGCCTCACCGAGGACCAGGCCGAGGCCATCGACCACGTGCTCTCGCACCACCAGCTCGGCGTCCAGGCCATCACCCGCGACTCGGCCCGGCCCCGGCTCCTGGGCCACTTCGGCAACGACAGCCGTGCCGCCTTCGACTTCCTGATCGACCGCGGGCCGCTCGACGGCGGCGCGCTGGCCCGGGAACTCGGCTGGCGCTCCGAGCGGGTGGCCGACGCGCTCCAGGTGCTCTGCCTCCTGGGGGTGGTGATGGCCAACGGCGGGGCGTACGGCGCCGTGATGGTGGCGTGAGGGCGGACCCCGCCGGGGCACGGCGGCGCTAGACACCCCCTCCCGCGGTTCCTATCATTCGGGCGTGATCCAGTTCACCAGCGTCTTCAAGGCGTACCCCAAGGGCCACTTCGGCCTCCGTGACGTCTCGCTCCGGGTGCACAAGGGCGAGTTCGTCTTCCTCACCGGCCATTCCGGCGCCGGCAAGTCCACCATCCTCAAGCTGATGTTCGCCGAGCAGCGCCCCACCGAGGGCGAGGTGCGGGTGTCGGGCTTCAACATCGGCGCCCTCTCCCGCGGCGACGTGCCCAAGCTCCGCCGCCGGCTGGGCGTGGTGTTCCAGGACTTCCGCCTCCTGGAGGACCGCACGGCGCACGAGAACGTCGCCTTTGCGCTCGAGGTGACCGGGGCCAAGCGCGACACGATCCCGGGCCGGGTCATGCGGGTGCTGACGCAGGTGGGGCTCGCGGCCAAGGGGCAGGCGTACCCGCGCGAGCTCTCGGGCGGTGAGCAGCAGCGGGTGGCCATCGCCCGGGCGCTGGTGAACGACCCCGCCATCCTCCTGGCCGATGAGCCCACCGGCAACCTCGACGAGCGCGCCACCCGCGGCGTCTTCCAGCTGCTGCGTGACATCAACGCCGGCGGCACCTGCGTGGTGATGGCCACCCACGACCTCGACCTGGTCAAGTCGGCGCCTTACCGCACTATCGAGATGCGGGAGGGGATGGTGGTGTACGACAGCGGCGAGGAGCGGATCCCCACCGCCGAGGACCTGGAGGGCGGCCGATGAGGCTCCTCTTCCGCGAGGCGCTCCTCTCCTTCCGGCGGACGCCGCTCCTCTCGATGCTCTCGGTGACGACCATCGGGTTCAGCCTCTTCGTGGTGGGGCTCTTCGGCCTCGTGGCGGTCAACCTCCGCCAGGCGCTCAAGGGGGTCGAGGAGCGGGTGGAGATCGTGGCGTACGTGCTCCGCGGCACCCCGGCCGAGGTGATCGCGCAGGCCTCGACGGACATCGCGGCGTACCCGGAAGTGCAGCAGGTGACCTACGTGAGCGAGGACGTGGCGCTGGCGCGGGCCCGGCGGGAGCTCACCGAGTTCCGCGACGCCTACCGCGACCTCCAGACCAACCCCCTCCCCGCCTCGCTCGAGGTGACGCTCAAGGACGGCTTCCGCGACGAGGCGGCGGTGACGCGCGTGGCCGAGCGGATCAAGGGCTACCAGTTCGTCGACGACGTGCGCTTCGGACGCGACTGGATCGCCAAGCTCGACCGGATCCGCGACATCGCGGGGCTCGTGGGCTTCGTGATCGGGCTCGCCTTTGCCATCGTGGCGGTGGTCATCATCGGCACCACGATCCGGATGGCGGTGCTCCAGCGCGGGCGCGAGATCGGCATCATGCGCCTGGTGGGCGCCTCCAACTGGTTCGTCCGCGGCCCCTTCCTGCTCGAGGGCGCGGTCAAGGGACTCCTCGGCGGGCTCCTGGCCATCGGGCTCTGCTGGCTCGCCTTCAGCGCGGTCCAGGGGAACGCCGGCCTCTTCAGCGGCCTCGTCTTCTTCGAGCCCGACTACCTCGGCGCGATCGTGCTCTTCGGCACCGCCATCGGCTTCGGCGGGAGCCTCTTCAGCGTCGGGCGGCACCTGAAGGATGTGTAGGACGCTCAGACGCTCAGTGGCTCAGGCGCTCAGGTGCGCGATGGTGATCGGCGCCACCGTGGTCCTGAGCGTCCGAGCGTCCGAGCCCCTGTTCGCCCAGGGCACCATCCAGCAGCGGATGCAGGATTCCCGGAAGCGCCTGGAGCAGATCCGCGCCGAGCGGGAGCGGCTGCAGCAGCAGCGGAGCGACCTCCAGGGCCAGGCCCACGACGCCGAGTCCGAGCTGGTCAACATCACCCGCCAGCGCGACGCCACCAACCGCATCGTCAACGAGCTCGACCGCCAGATCGGCGGGCTCAACCAGGAACTCGACCAGGTGAGCGCCGGCCTCGCGCTGGCGCAGGACAACCTGGCCGACAAGCGCGCGGTGCTCTACCGGCGCCTGGTCGACATCTACAAGCGCGGTCCCCTCTACGACTTCCAGGCCCTGCTCGCGGCGGAATCCTTCGGCGACCTGGTAAGCCGGTTCAAGTACCTCTACCTCGGCAGCCGGCAGGACCGCCAGCTGGTCTCCGACGTGGAGCGCCTGCGCGACCGGGTCAACCGCCAGCGCGACGACCTGCTCAACTACCGCGAGAGCCTCACGACCTCCCGCGAGGAGCGCGACCAGGAGCTGCAGCACTACGGCGACCTGGCCGACGAACAGCGCTCGCGCCTCCGGGACGTGCGCCGCGACACCCGGTCGACCGAGAACCGGCTCTCGGCGCTCCAGCGGGACGAGGAGGCGATGAACACGCTCATCGCCGCGCTCGAACGCG
>DASYXP010000278.1:0-13607 GCA_035934835.1 Gemmatimonadales bacterium
GACGCACGCCCAAGCAATGACGCCCGACGGCCCCCAATGGTTGCGTTCTGCATCCTCGGGGAACGGGGTGGTACCACCGGACGATTGACCTCCGGTTGAGCCCCTCGGCGTACACTCCCGCCAACGATCAGCCGGGGGACGCGATGGTGACTGCGCTAGGGAGCGACGGAGGGGCGGTGGCCGCGGTGCTCCATCCACGGGAGCGGGCGCAGGTGGAGGCGGCGATGGGCGGTGCGGTGGCGGTGGTGCACCGCGACTCGATCCCGGAGGCCATCCGCGTGGTCCGGGAGCGGCCGCTGCGCGCGGTGCTCGTCTCGGTGCACCGCTGCTCCCGCGAATCCCTGGGCGATGTCGACCAGCTGGTGCGCGGCTTTCCCGGCGTGCCGACCGTGGCGCTCGTGTCGGAGCACGGGACCGGCACCACCGAGACCCTCCTTCACTTCGGCGCCCGCGGGGTCCGGGAGGTGGTGGACGTCACCGATCCCGGCGGGTGGCAGCGGCTCCGCGCGCTGGTGGCGGGACCCGCGCCGCTCGCCGGCGCCCGCATCCAGGCCTCGATCCTCGAACTCCTCCTGGATGCGCCACCCGACACCCGGCTCTTCTTCGAGGTCCTGGTGCGGATCGCGCCGTCGATCACCACGGTGCGGAAGCTCTGCACGGCGCTCAAGGTGCGGCCGAGCACGCTGATGTCGCGCTTCGGGCGGGCGGGGCTGCCGAGCCCGAAGAGCTACCTGGCCGGGATGCGGCTGCTGCACGCGTCGCTGATGCTCGAGGATGCGGGCCTTTCGGTGGCCGATGTCGCGTATCGGCTCGACTACTCCTCGCCGCAGAGCTTCGGCCGACACCTCCGAGCGCTGATGGGGGTCACCGGCACCGAGTTCCGGCGACGGTTCCCGTTCCCGGTGGCGCTCCGCCGCTATGTCGACCTGATGATCCTCCCGTACCGGACCGTGCTCTGCGCCTTCCATCCCCTCACTTCCGGGGCCTGGGACAGCGGACACTGAGCGCGCAGGGCCGGCACCGGGCGGGGGGAGCAAGCTTGGGAGGAGGAGAAGGAGGAGAAGGAAAAGGAGAACCGGAAGAGCGAAAGGGGGCACCCAGACAGGCGCTTCCCCTCATCCCTGGTCCCTTCTCCTCCTCCTTCTCCTTCTCCTTCTCCTTCTCCTCTTCTCTGTCCCGACGATCACGCCTTCAGGTGCGCCGTCGCGGTCCGGAGCCGTTCGGCCAGGAGGGCCAGCTGCTGTGACGTGGCCGAGAGCTCGGTCATCGCCTGGATCTGCTGCTGCGCGGAGCGCGCGGCGGCGTCGGAGCTGCTGGCGGCGCCGTGGCTCACCTCGCTCACCCGGTCGAGCACCTGGCGGAGGGCGGTCTGGTGGTCCGCCTGTGCGTGGGTGCTCGTCGCCGCGGCGGAGACCCGCTCCGCCGTGCGCCGGACGCCGGAGGTGAGCTCGAGGAGCGCGCCGTCGGCCTCGCGCGCCACCCGCGCGATGTCCTCCACCTGTGAGCTCCCCGAGCGCATCGCCCGCTCGGCCGCAGCGATCCCCGCCTGCAGTTCGCCGACGAGTTCGCCCACCTCCCGCGCCGAGCGCCCCGCCTGGGCGGCCAGGGCGCGGACCTCTTCCGCCACCACGCTGAACCCCTGCCCTTCCCCCTCGGCCCGCGCGGCCTCGATGGCGGCGTTGAGCGACAGGAGGTGGGTCTGCCGCGCGATCTGCGCGATGGTCTGCGCAAATGTGCCGATGCGCGCGCTCATCGCCGTGAGCTCGGAGACGATGCGGCCGGTGGTGGTCACCTCGTTGCCCACCGACACCAGGGTGTCGCTCGCCCGGGCGACGCGTTCGCGCGCATGGTCGGCCACGGACACGAGGCGGGCCTCCTCCTCTTCGAGTGCACGGAAGCGTTCCCGCTGCCGGTCCGCCTCGGTCGCGGCGCCTTCGCCCTGCCGGCGGCTGTCCTCCGCCATCAGGCGCTGGCTCTGCAGGTCCTGCGCGAGCCGGCCCGCGGCGCCGGAGAGCGCGTCGGCCGAGAGCTGCAGCTCTTCGGTCGCGGCCGAGAGCTCCTCGGCGACCGCGGCCACCAGGGCCGACTCGCGCTGGACGGTCTCGGCCACCTCGCCGGTCGCCGCGGCCATCCGGTCGAACTCCGCCTCGACTCCGCCGAGCGCGTCGCGGGAGTCGGCGCCAAGGCGCGCTGAGAAGTCGCCGGTGCCGGCCCGGCGGAGCCCATCGGCCAGGCGACGGAACCGGGCTTCGGTCACGGCCGCGCGTTCACGGAGCGCCATTCCCACCAGGGCAATGAGTGCGCCCTCGAGGAGCGCGGGCGCGGAGAGCGAGCTGCCGCCGGCCACGAACTGGGCCAGCAGCACCACCGCCCCGCCGGAGAGCGCGGCCAGCGCGCCGGCGATCCCCGGATCGTCCGCCGCGTACGGCAGGGTGGCCACCAGCGGCAGCACCCCGAGTCCGTTGAGGCCCGTGAGTGCGATCGGCACCGCGGTGACGATGAGGTCGAGGACGAGGGCGCCCGCCCACGCCGCGCGGCCAGTGAGTCCGCGGCGGCCGAGGATCGCCGCGCCCAGGTTGACGGCGCCGCCGAGCGCCAGGAGCTCGACCACCTGGGCCCACGCGATGTCTGCGCCGGTGGCCGGGCCGGCACAGAGGAGTGCGACCGTGGCGCCCGCGATGAGCCACCAGCGCCGTCGCGTGGTGCGGTGGAAGAGCGTGGTGGTGTCGGTGGCGGCGGCCATCGGGGTCGGGGTCAGGCGGACGTGAGGCCGAGGGCCGATGCGGTGGTGAGCGAGATGACCGGGTGACCCGCCTGCTCGATCGCGGCGCGTCCCCCTTCCTCCCGGTCCACGACCGCGAAGACGCCCAGCACCCTGGCGCCCGCCGCTTCGAGGGAGCGGATGGCCTGGAGCGCGGAGCCGCCCGAGGTGATGACGTCCTCCACCACCACCACGGCGTCGCCGGCGTCGAAGTTGCCCTCGATGAGCCGGCCGGTGCCGTGGTCCTTGGCGGCCTTCCGCACGCTGAAGGCGTCGATGGTCGGCGGGGCGTCGACGCTGGCGCGGGCGATGGCGCATGCCACCGGGTCGGCCCCCATCGTGAGCCCGCCGACCGAGCGCGGGTGCCATCCCGCCGCCGTGATCGCGGCGCGCCCGAGCCGGCCGATGAGCGCCTGCCCCTCGGCCGACATCGTGGTCAGCCGGCAATCGATGTAATAGGAGGACCGGGCGCCCGAGGCGAGCACGAAGTCGCCGCGCCGGATGGAGCGGCGTCCCAGCACCGCCGCCAGCGCCGGGTCGCTCACGAGCGGTCCCGGCGGAAGAGGCCCGCCAGGAGGCCGGGGCGCTTGCCCGGGCCGGACACCCGGGCGGCGGTGCAAAATGCCGTCGCGAAGGCGTCCACAGAGGCATATCGCTTGCCGCGCTCGCGCTCGAGGCCCTTCATGACCACCGCCTCGAGTTCGGCCGGGAACTTGAGCCCGCGCACCGCCTGGTTGAGCGGCGTCGGCGGTTCCTGGAGCAGCTGCTGGAAGAGTTCCCGCGGGGAACGGCCGGGAAAGGGATGCGTGCCCGTCAGCAGGTAGTAGGCGATCACCGCGAGGCTGTACACGT
This sequence comes from Gemmatimonadales bacterium, assembly GCA_035934835.1. GTDB lineage: Bacteria > Gemmatimonadota > Gemmatimonadetes > Gemmatimonadales > GWC2-71-9 > CAMLHU01. The sequence goes on from DASYXP010000278.1 coordinate 3,614, forward strand.
CGGCCTGTTCGCTGACGAGCTCGCCGCTCAGCGTCTCCGGCGCCACGTACTGCAGCGTGCCGACGAAGAAGCCGGCCCGCGTGAGCCGTTCCTCCGGTGCCGCCTTCTCATCCCGCGCGATGCCGAAGTCGAGCAGCTTCGCGGTGCGGGTGGCGGGGTCGTACATGATGTTGGCGGGCTTGAGGTCGCGGTGGATGATCCCCTCGGCGTGCGCCGCGGCGAGCGCCCGGCCCAGCTGCTCGATGATGTCCGCCACCACCACCGGTGCCAGCGTCGTCGTCTTGCCGGCAAAGGTCGCCAGCGGCTCCCCGGCCGCCCACTCGAGGGCCAGGTAGTAGAGGTCGTCCACCTGCCCGAAGTCGCGGGTCTCGACGATGTTGGGGTGCCGGACCCGGCGCCCGAACTCGGCCTCGCGGAGGAAGCGCTTGACCGCGACCGGGTCCTGCGCCAGCCGGTTGCGGAGGATCTTCACCGCGGTGGCGCCGTGGTCGGGATGTTCGGCACGGTAGACTTCAGCGGTGCCGCCTTCGCCGACGTGCTCAAGGAGCCGGTACCCGGCGATGGTCCGGCCGATCAGGCTGTCTTGTCTCATGGGGATGGCGAAAGCTACCGCGCCGCCAAGGCCGCGACAAGCGCCGCGCGCGCTTGACGCATCGATTCACGGGCCGCTAACCTACGGCCTTCCAGGAGCCCTTATGCGGCAGCTGTCCCCCGCGTTCCGCCGGTCTGCCGGCCCCCTCCTCGCGCTCTGGCTGGCCGCGGCGTGCGGGCAGTGGCAGCGCGTGGGCGACACCACGCCCCGGACCACACCCGCCCAGACCCTCACCGACATCCTCGACCAGACGGCGGTCTTCCGCCGGATGGGGCGCCTCACCTCGGCCACCGGGATCCCGTTCGTCGGCGTCGTCGACATCCTGCCGGGCCCCGCCGACACCGGCGTCGGTGTGGTGGCGCTCTCGCTCGAGAACCGCTACTTCAGCTTCGAGCGCCGGGGCGCGGGGTTCGAGGCGCGCTACCGCGTCGACATCGTGCTCCAGCGCGCCGGCCTGCCGCCCATCATCATCGGGCGCGAGCAGTCGCTCCGCGTGGGCTCCTTCCCCGAGACGCTCCGGAACGAGGAGAGCGTCGTGTTCCAGGAGCCGCTCCGCCTCGCGGCGGGGACCTACCACCTGATCGTGACGCTCACCGACCGGCGCAACAACAACCAGGGCCGGAGCGAGGCCGACGTGACGATCCCGCCGGTGCGCCCGGGTTCCGTCACGGCGCCGGTGTTCATCTACGAGGTCACGCCGCGCACCGACCCCTCCCAGCCGATGAACGCCATCGTCAACCCCCGCGGCACCGTCGCCTACGGTTCCGACACCCTCGGCGTGTACGTCGAGGGCTACCGGATGCCGGCCGGTGCGCGCGTGCCGGTGTCGGTCATCGATTCACGCGACAGCGTCATCGAACGCGACACCATCACGTTCACCGGCGCCACGCCGATCGAGGGCCGGGTGGCCAAGATCGTGCCGGACAGCGCGCCGCTCGGCGAGCTCCACGTCGTCGTCGGCGACTCGGCCCAGCACGAGGAGGCCGTGGCGCTGGTGTCGTTCTCGAGCTCGTGGGTCCTCACCAACTACGACCAGATGGCAGAGCTGCTGCGCTACTTCGGGCACGACGACGAGCTCGCCGCCATCAAGAAGGCGCCGCCGGCGGAGCGCCCCGCCCTCTGGCGGAAGTTCTGGAAGGACACCGACCCCGACCCCGCCACCCCAGAGAACGAGGCGATCGACGCGTACTTCACGCGGATCGCGGCCGCCAACCGGCGCTTCACCGACGAGGGCGTCCCCGGCTGGCTCACCGACCGCGGCGAGGTGTTCATCGCCCTCGGCGACCCCGACCAGACCCTCGACCAGAGCGGCTACAACCAGGGCCGCATCATCCGCTGGGACTACACGCTGCAGCGGCTGACACTCTACTTCGTCGACGAGACCGGCTTCGGTCGCTTCCGGCTCACCATCGCCTCGCGCGCCGACTTCCAGCGCGTGGTCGACCGCATCCGGCGGCTGGGGCATTGACGCCGCCGTAAGAGGTGAGAGGTAAGAGGTGAGAGGGGGCTCCGCGACATCGCGGGCCCCCTTGCGTGTTGATGGGTGATCGGCATCCCCCGGGCCGTTTCGCGACCCGCGACCCACCGCTCACCTCTTACCGCTCACTGCTCACTTCTCTTACCTTCCTGCCATGCCCGACACGCCCCACCGCATCTTCCTCATCGACGGCTACGCGCTCATCTACCGCGCCCACCATGCGATGCGGGACCGGCCCCTCCGGAACAAGCGGGGTGAGAACACCTCGATCCCCCGCGCGGTCCTCACCTTCCTCACCAAGCTGGTGGCCGACTATCACCCCGACGCCTTGGTCTGGGTCAATGACGCCGGGGATTCCGGCCGCACCGCCGAGTATCCCGAGTACAAGGCCCATCGCGAGCCGATGGAGGACGTCGAGCAGCAGGAGTTCGACCGCGGGGTCGAGCGGGTGGGAGAGCTCCTCGCGGCGTTCCGCATCCCGCTCGTGGCCGTGAAGGGCTGGGAGGCCGACGACGTCATCGGCACCCTCGCCGACCAGGCGCGCCGGCGGCAGTGGCAGGCGGTGATCGTCTCGGGCGACAAGGATTTCTACCAGCTCATCGGCCCCGGCGTCGCGGTGCTCAATCCGGGACGGGGCGGGGCTGCGAGCGTCGACCCGGTGTGGGTCGACGGATCGAACGCGCAGGAGCGCCTCGGCGTTCCGCCGACCCAGGTGGCGGACTACCTCGCGCTGGTCGGGGACACCGCCGACAACGTCCCCGGCGTCCGCGGCATCGGCGAGAAGGGCGCCGCCGAGCTCCTCCGCCAGTACGGCGACCTCGAATCGCTGCTGGCCCACGCCGGCGAGGTCAAGCAGAAGCGGTATCGCGAGGGACTCGAGCAGCACGCCGACCTCGCGCGGCTCTCGCGCCGGCTCGTCACCATCCGGCACGACGCCCCCGCCACGCTCGACCTCGAGGCGTTCGCGGTCCGCCCCGCCGACCCCGATGCGCTCGCGCGGGTCTACGCCGAGCTCGAGTTCACCTCGCTGCTCCGGCAGCTCGGCTCCGCGGCGGCGGCTGCACCCGCTCCGAGCCCCGCCGCTGGCGCCGCAGCGCCGCTGGCGCCCGGTGTCGGCCCGGCGGTGACGGTGCTGGACGACGCGGCCCAGCTTCCCCAGCTCATCGCCCGGCTCCGGCAGGCGCCGCTCGTGGCGCTCGACACCGAGACGAGCTCGCTCGAGCCCCACAGCGCCGAGCTCATCGGGCTTTCGCTGGCCGCATCGGCCACCGAGGTGTGGTACCTCCCCTTCGGCCACCGTCCCGCCGGGGGCGAGCTTGCCGCTCCGGCCCCGGTCACGAACCTTCCCCCGATCGGCGATCCCGCCTGCCGCGGGATCGTGGACCTGTTCCGCGACCCGTCGGTGCCCAAGGCCGGGCACAACATCAAGTACGACTGGCAGGTGCTGCGCCGGGCCGGGGTGGAGCTGGCGGGCGTGACGTACGACTCCATGCTCGCGAGCTTCGTGCTCGATCCGGGCCGCCGCTCCCACGCCATCGACGTGCTGAGCCTCGAGCACCTGAACGTGCCGATGCGGGGCTACACCGATCTCACCGGGAAGGGGAAGGCGCAGATCCCCTTCGCCGAGGTCCCGGTGGCCGACGCCGCAGCGTACTGCGGCCACGACAGCGCCACGGTGCTCGCGCTGCACGCGCTCTTCGCCCCGCGCCTGGAGGAGACCGGGCTCGCCCACCTGCTCACCGACCTCGAGCTGCCGCTGGTGCCGGTGCTGGTGGACATGGAATGGACCGGGATCGCGATCGACCGGGCGCTCTTCGCCAAGGTCTCCGGCGAGCTGGTGCACGACCTGCAGGACCTCGAGGCGCGGATCGCGAAGGCGGCGGGCGCGAGCGTCAACCTCAACTCGCCGAAGCAGCTCGGCGCGCTCCTCTTCGAGAAGCTGCAGCTGCCGGTCCTCAAGAAGACCAAGACCGGCGCCTCCACCGACGCCGAGGTGCTGGAGGAACTGGCGGGGATGGGGCACGAGGTGCCGAAGCTGATCCTCGAGTATCGCGAGGCGCAGAAGCTCAAGAGCACCTACGTCGACATCCTCCCCGCCGCCGTGCACCCCGCCACCGGCCGGATCCACACGAGCTTCCACCAGACGGGGGCGGCCACCGGCCGGCTCTCCTCCTCCGATCCCAATCTCCAGAACATCCCCGTCCGCACCCCGCGCGGCGAGGAGATCCGCCGCGGATTCGTCCCGGCGCCGGGATGCCGCTTCGTCGTGGCCGACTACAGCCAGATCGAGCTGCGGCTGCTGGCGCACTTCTCGGGGGACCCCGCGTTCATCGAGGCCTTCCACGCCGGCGGGGACATCCACCGCGGCACCGCCGCGATCATCTTCGGCGTGGCCGAGACGGACGTCACGCCCGAGATGCGCGCCCGGGCCAAGACCATCAACTTCGGCACCATCTACGGGCAGGGTCCGTTTGCGCTCTCCCGGCAGCTCGGGATCTCGCAGGAGGAGGCCAAGGCGTTCATCGCCCAGTACTTCGAGCGCTTTGCCGGGGTCCGCGCCTGGCTCGACCAGATGGTGGAGCTCGCGCGCGTGCAGGGGTACGTCGAGACGCTCTTCGGGCGCCGGCGCTACATCCCCGAGATCACGGACCGCAACTTCAGCGTCCGCTCCTTCGGCGAGCGGGTGGCCACCAACTCGCCGCTCCAGGGCTCCGCGGCCGACCTCCTCAAGCTCGGCATGATCCGCCTTCACGCCGCCCTTCACGCCGGCGGCCTCGGTGCCGAGATCCTGCTCCAGGTGCACGACGAACTGGTGGTCGAGGCGCCCGTGGCGGAGGTGGAACGGGTCGAGCGCCTGGTGCGCGAGAAGATGGAAGGCGCCGCCCAGTTGCGGGTGCCGCTGGTGGTGTCCGTCGGCGTCGGCGACAACTGGCTCGACGCCAAGCACTGAGCGCCGCGCACCCCTTCCGGGTCGGGCGGCGTCCAGTATCCCGGGCGTTCGGCCCCGTTCCCCCCAACTGCAGGCCAGGAGCCTCGATGTCCCGTGCGTCCACGCTGGTGGCGACAGCCCTGGTGTGCCTTGCCCCGTTCCACGCCCTCCGGGCCTGGCAGGGTCCTGCGTCCGACACCGGCCAGGGCCGCCTCCGGGTCTTCATCGACTGCCAGCAGACCTTCTGCGACGACACCTACTTCCGCACCGAACTGACCTGGGTGGACCACGTCCGCACGCCGGAGGACGCGGAGGTCCAGGTGCTCATCACCTCGCAGACGAGCGGCGGCGGCGGGGACGCGTACACGCTCGTCTTCCTCGGCCGGGCGCGCTTCGCGGGGCGCCAGGACACGCTGGCCTACTTTGCGCCGCGGGACAACACCGATGAGGCCACCCGGAAGGGCCTGCTGCAGCGCATCGAGCTCGGGCTCGTGCGCTACGCCGCCGACTCCCGGGCCGCGGACCGGCTGCACGTCACCTACGCGCCGCCCGCGGCGGGGAACCCGCCCCGCGTCCCTGGCCGCGACCCCTGGGACCACTGGGTGTTCCGGGTGAGCGGCAGCACCAATTTGAACGGCCAGCAGACCAGCAACTTCACCTCCGTGGGTGGGTCGGTCTCGGCCAGCCGGGTCACCGACCGGACGAAGTTCCGCCTGTCGTTCAACGAGAACTACAACCGGAGCGCCTTCGACTTCGACGTCGTCGACAGCACCTACGGCGACACGACGATCTTCAGCCACACCGAGCACAGCGTCAGCGAGTCGAAGTACTTCAATGGCGACGCACTGATGGTCTGGAGCGTGGGCGGGCGCTGGTCGGCGGGGGGCGAGGTGACGGCCACGCGGTCCACCTCGCTCAACCAGACCCTGGCCCTGCGCGTGGCGCCGGGCCTGGAGTACGACCTGTTCCCCTATTCGGAGTCGGCGCACCGGCTGCTGACGTTCCGCTACCAGGTCGGCGTGGATCGGTACGTGTACGACGACACGACCATCTTCGACAAGACGCGGGAGACGCTCCTCGACCAGACGTTCGATGTGTCGTTCAATGCGGTGCAGACGTGGGGATCGGCGGGGTTGTCCATCGAGGCGGCGCAATTTCTCAACGACCTGGGGCACAACCACCTGTCGGTCTTCGGCAATGCGAGCGTGCGGCTGGTGCGGGGGCTCTCGCTCAACTTCTTTGGCAGCGTGGCGTCCATCCACGACCAGCTCTACCTGTCGCGCAGCGGCCTGAGCCCGGTGGATGTCTACCTCCAGCGGCGCCAGCTGGCCACCAACTACCAGTACTCCCTCTACACCGGCCTCAGCTACACCTTCGGCTCGATCTTCAACAACGTGGTGAATCCGCGGTTCGAAGGGGGCGGGGGCGGCGTGTTCTTCTTCAACTGACGCCGGGGGCGCGCCTCAGGCGCCGGCCGCAGGCGGCTCGGGCCGGGGCGGCGCCACGGGGCGCCGGCGCACCCCCGGCCACCAGTTCCAGCGCCCCGCCAGGTGCATGAACGCCGGGACCAGCACCATGCGGATGAGTGTCGCGTCGAGGAGCACCGCCACGGCCAGGCCGAAGCCGAGGAACTGCACCACCAGCACCCGCGCAAAGGCGAACACGCCGAACACCAGGATCATGATGAGCGCGGCCGAGGTGATGGTGGACGCGGTGGCGGAGAGTCCCTCCATCGTGGCCTGGGAGTTCCGGCCGTGGGTGTCGAACGCCTCCTTGATCCGCGCAAGCAGGAACACCTCGTAGTCCATCGACAGCCCGAACACGACCGCGAACACGAGCACCGGCACCGCGACGAAGATCGCGTCGGCCGGGCCGTCGAGGCCGAACACCCGCGAGCCGTAGCCGTACTGGAACACGAGCACGATGACGCCGAACGTGGCGCTCACCGAGAGCGTGTTCATGATCACGGCCTTGACCGGCACCAGGAGCGACTTGAACGCGATGGCCAGCATCAGGCCGGTCGAGCCGAGGATCATCAGCACCATCAGCGGGAAGCGGGCCAGCAGGTCGTCCTGGAAGTCCACGCTCGCGGCCTGGTAGCCGCCGACGAGGATGCTCGCGCCGCGGAGCCCCTTCGGCGGGTGGGCGGCCAGCGCGCGCGTCCGGCGCACGAGGTCCATCGTCGCCGTGAGCGAGGTGGTGTCGCCCACCAGCACGTCGAGGAGCGTCACCCGCGCGTCGGTGCTCAAGTACGCGTCGAGGTAGGTGCCGTACTGCGCCCGGGCCGACGGCAGGTCGCTGTAGAGCATCGAGTAGCCGAGGAGCGAGCCGCCGCTCCGCTGCAGCGAGACGATGCTCCGCACGTCGGCCACGCGGCCGTCGGCGCGGAGCGAGTCGCTGAACTGCATCAGGCCCCGGAGGCTCGTGGCGTCGACGGCGTTGCGCCCCGGCGGGAACTCCACCACCACGCGCACCGGGAGGATCACGCCGGCGGCCCCGATCTCCTGCAGCGTCTGCACGCCGCGACCCGCCTCGGTGGCGAGCGGCCACCAGTTGCGGGACGGCAGCCCGATGTGGATGAGCACCACCGGCGCGGTGAGGAGCGCCACGCCGAGCCCGCCCAGCGTGAGCGCCCGCCGCGGGTGGCGCGCCAGGCTCCGGGCCCACTGCTCCCAGATGGCCGGCGCGTGGTACCAGGCCAGCCGTCGCGCCAGCCAGCGGGGCCGGTCGATCTGGCGCCCGAACACGGCGAGCAGCGCCGGCAGCAGCGTGGTGGCCAGCAGCACCGCGGTGACCACCACCACGAGCCCGCCGATGCCGACGCTCTGCGTCTCGATGAGCGGCGTGAAGAGCAGCGCCGCGAAGCCCACCACCACCGTGAGCCCCGAGGTGATGACGGCGGTCCCCGCGGTCCGGAGCGTCGACGCGGCCGCCTGCGTGCGCGTGAGCCCCCGCGTCAGCTCCTCGCGGAAGCGGGTCACGACGAGCAGCGAGTAGTCGATGCCGACGCCGAGCCCGATCATCGACGTCATGTTGAGGACGAACACCGACATCGGGATGTGGTGCGCCAGCACGCCCACGATGGCCAACGTCACCGCGATGGCGAGAAAGCCCACCACCAGCGGCAGCACCGCCGCCACCAGCGCCCCGAACGCCAGCACCAGGATGACGAGCGTGAGCGGCAGGAGCCGCTGCTCGCTGCGGGCGCTGTCCTGCGCGCTCACGTTGCGGATGTCGACGTCGAGCGGGGCGCGCCCGGTGACCTGGATGGTGTACCGCTCGTGCCCGGGCTGGGCGTCGAAGGCCTGGGACAGCGCATCGCGGTACGGCTGCACCAGCGCGCCCGCGCTGTCGGAGGTCGGAACCTGGAGCGCCACCACGAAGAACGCGGTGTGCCCGTCGCGGCTGGCGAACATCGAGTCGTTGGTCGAGCCGAACCCGAGCACGTCCCGCACGTACGGCAGCCGGCGCGACGCCTCGGCCAAAGAGTCGATCAGCGTCCGGCCGGGGGCGTCAGTGAGCCGGTCGGGGCCCTGCACGGTGACGGCGAAGTATTCGCTGAGGGGCTCGGGAAAGCGCGTGCGGATGAGCGAATCGGCGCGGGAGGCCTCGGTCGGATGGCGGCTCCCACCGCGGGTGTTGAGGAGCGCCGGCGTCCGGGGCGCGGCGCGGAACGCGAAGAACCCCGCCACGACCCAGGCGAGGATCACGCCCCACCGCCACCGGACCAACGTCTCCGCCACTGATCCCATCGACCGGATGCCTCCTCGTGCGCGCCGGGTGCTCCGCCGGCGGCCCGGAGGCGCTGCGGAGGCCCAATGTTAGGCGCAGCCGGCCCGGGGCGCTAGCGGTTATGCGGGCCGCGGCCGTATTCTCCGGGGTGCCCCGAGTCCGCGTCCTGGCCGCCGTCACCCTGCTGCTCTGCGTCGCCGTCACCGCCGATGCGCTGCACCGCGCGTGGACGGCACGACGTCGCCTCGAGCCCGCCGCCGCACCGACGCCGTCCGCCGTCCGCTCCTCACTCTCCGCCCGCGCCGCCCCGCTCCCGGCGCCGGCCGCGGACACCCTGAGCGCCGCCGACCGCGCCGATGCCCGCCGTGCCATCACCGACGCCGCCGGCACGGTGTACTTCGATTCGCTCTTCGCCGAGACCGACTCCACCCTCCGCCGCTGGCCCGATTCGGTGGTCGGCACCCTCGGCATCGTGATCAACGGCGGCGGGCCGCCGGAATGGCGCCCCGACATGCTCGACGAGGTCCGCGATGCGATGCGGAACTGGGAGTCCGCACTTCCCGGACTCCACTTCGTCGAGCTGCTCGACACCACCGGCGCCGACATCACCGTCCACTGGGTCGAGCGCCTCGCCGCCGACCGCACCGGCCAGGCCGACCTCGTCTGGGATCGTGCGGGCCGCATCCATCACGTCGACGTCTCGCTCGCCGTCCGCGGCCCCACCGGCCGGACGCTGAGCGACTTCGGCCTGCGCGCCGTCGCCACCCACGAGCTCGGGCACGCCCTCGGCCTGGCCCACTCCGCCGATTCCTCCGACGTGCTCTTCCCCGCCACCCGCACCGACACCCTCTCCCCGCGCGACGTGGCCACCGTGCAGATGCTCTATCGACTCCACCCCGGCGGGATCAGGTGATGCGATGCGCCCTCCTCCTCGGCGCGCTCGTCCTCGCCGCGCCCCGCCCTGCCCGTGCCCAGTCGTTCGCGGCGGCGGATGCGGCGGTCGCCGCCGGCGTCAGGGCCGGCGTGTATCCGGGCGCCGTCCTGGTCGTGGGCACCCGCGACAGCGTGCTCCACGCGCGGGGCTTCGGGCGCCTGACCTGGAGTCCGCGTTCGGCGCAGGCATCGCCCGACTCCACGGTGTGGGATCTCGCATCGCTCACCAAGGTCGTGGCGACGACGCCGGCGCTGATGCTCCTCGTCGACCGCGGCACGGTCGACCTCGACGCGCCGGTGGCCCGGTACCTGCCGAGGTTCACCGGCGCCG
>DASYXP010000290.1:0-3687 GCA_035934835.1 Gemmatimonadales bacterium
GGGCACCACCAGGCCCACGAACCCGATCATCCCCGAGACCGCGACCGCGGCGGCCGTGAGGAGTGCCGTGGCCGCCACCACCCGGCGCTTGACCCGCTCGACGTCGGAGCCGAGGTGGCCGGCGGCCTCCTCGCCGAGGGACAGGAGGTCGAGGTCGCGGGCGCTCCACCCCAGGACCAGGAGCGGGGCGGCGCAGTAGCCCGCGAAGACCGCCACCGCGCGCCACGAGGCGCGACCGAGCCCGCCCAGGAGCCAGAGGAACGCATCGCGCAGCTGCTCCGCCGGGGAGAGCACGATGATCGCGGTCATGATGGCGCCGGCAAAGCCGCTCACCACGACCCCTGCCAGGAGAAGGGCACGGGTGTCGACCCGGCCGCCGGCGGCGAGCCCAAGCCGGTAGACCAGCGCCGCGGCCGCCACCGTGCCGATGAAGGCCGCGAGCGGCACACCCCACGCGCCGGTGGCGCCGAGCGCAATGGCGAGGACGGCCCCAAGACCGGCCCCGCCCGAAAGCCCAAGGAGGTACGGGTCGGCGAGCGGATTGCGGACCAGGGCCTGCAGTGAAGCCCCGGAGACCGCGAGCGACCCGCCGATCAGGAACCCCAGCACCACGCGCGGGGCGCGGAGCTCCCGCACGATCGGCGCGCCCGCCGCCCCGGCGTCGGTGAGCGCGCGCCACACCTCCGCCGGCGAGAGCCGCACGGCACCGAAGGCAAGCCCGGCGACCGCCGCCGCCCCGGCGACGAGGAGGAGTGGCAGCCAACGGCGCATCACCGGGCCCGCTCCCACTGTGCGAACGCGCGGCGCATCTCGGCCACCGCTTCCGGGCTCCGCGGGGAGGGCTGCGAGAACTGCGAGCCGTGCAGCACGATGAACCGGCCCAGGCGGACCGCGCGCACCGTGCGCCACTCGGGGCGCGCCCCGAGCCGGGCAGTATCGGCGCCGAGGGTCAGGACGACGTCGGGATCGCGGGCCACGATCGCCTCCAGGCTCACCGGACCCGAGGCGGCGGCAAGGTCGTGGAAGACGTTCCGACCGCCGGCCCGCCGGACCAGTTCATCGAGGAAACTGCCGGCGCCGATCGTGAGCGGTGGATCGTCCCACGCGAGGAGCAGGACCGACGGATGTCCGGCCGTGTCGGCCCATGGAGTGACGGAGACGGAATCGAGTTCCCGCGCAAAGCGTACTGCCACGGAGTCGGCGCCGGCCAAATGCCCGGTGGCCGCGCCCAGGAGCCGGGCCACCCGCGGCACGTCGGCCAGCCGGTCGGTCCGGAGCACCAGGGCCGGCACACCGAGGGAGTGGAGCCGGGCGACCGCCGCGGAGGTCCCTGCCCCGCGATAGAGCACGACCAGGTCGGGGCGCCGCGACAGGACCGCCTCGAGATCGGGATCGAGGCCATCCCCGACGCTCGGCACCGCGAGGGACGCCGGGGGCCAGTCGTCGAAGCGGGTGCGCCCGACCACCTGCGGGCCGGCGCCGACGGCAAAGAGGAGCTCGGTGGTGGCGGGGATGAGCGACACCACTCGTTCGGCGGGCCGGGCGAGCCGGACCGAGTCGCCGGCATCGTCCACCAGCACGATGGCGCCCGACGTTCCGGGACGCGCGCACGCCGCGAGCGCGATGAGCGAGGGAAGGATGAGGTGCCGCAGGTGCTGCAAGTGAGACCGCCCATTCCCGGGGTCGGAAATGGGCGGACGGCGGCACCGGAAGGTGCAGAGGTCGCCACCGATCCCTCCCCCGAGGGTCTGGTAGTGGCGCGAGCGAGGAGGTCTCCTGGCTCCGGGCGTTCCGCTCGCCTTCCCACCGGCCGAAGGCCGGCAGTGGCTGGATGAGCGGCATTCGAGTGCCCGTCACAGTGGCGGGGCCGCGCCGGTCTTGCACCGGCTTCCGAGCGCCCCGCTCGCGTACGACTTGGATTGTGTACTGCGGGACAACTTAGGGCGCCGCGGCGTCCCGGACAAGAGCAGCGTCGAGCGCGCGGACGAGCCGCGCCCGCTCGGCCAGGTAGGCCTGCCATTCGGCGGGCGGGGTCTCCTGCTCACGGCCAGCGAACTTGAGGTCGAGCCGCGCCACCTCCTCCACCAGCTCGACGCTCCCGACCGGTCGCGGCGCGACCTTCGGCGCGCGGCCCTTCAGCGCGCGCGCGCCGACGACCGTGAGCGCCAGCGCCATCAGCGCAAGCAGCGTCGGCAGGAGCCAGCCCGGGAGCGCGCCGCCACCGCCGAGCCGCACCGACACCATGGTGCCGGCCGGCACCGCACCGCTCCAGTGGAGGAACGACCGTCCGCTCAGCTGCTCGGCCGCCGCGGGTGCCAGGCCCTTCCCCTCGACCGCGGTGCCCCCTTCCTCCACCAGCACATTGAACGACGGGACCGAGTCCTCGATCGGCAGGCCGATGACGCCCGAGGACGCCGGCACCGAATAGCGCACCACCATCTGCGCCTCGCCGAGGGAGATCGGCGCGAAGATGAGGATGCTGTCGTTGCGGAACCGGATGGCGTCGGGGGAGAAGTCGCCGTCGCCGGGCGCGGGATCGAGCACGCCGCGCGGGATCCGGACGCCCCACGCCGCGCGCACGGTGTCCGGCGCCACGCGCGTGGCGGGGCCCGGGTTCTGGAGCACCAGCAGGTCGGTGACGTGCCGGGTGCCATCGGCGTCGGGCTTCTCGATGACCAGGTGCCGGGCCGCGAGCGTCACCGGTGCCGCGGCGCCGGAGCTGGTGTCGGCCACGAGGAGGAGGACGGCGGCGTCGAGCTTCGGGTCGGTGCCGAGCGGCGCGGAGAAGTACGCCACCCCGGCGTACCGGGCGCTCACGAGGTAGGTGCCCAGGGAGTCGCGGCGCGGCAGGAAGAAACGGAAGCGCCCCCGGGCGTCGGCGGCGATGGAGTCGATCGGCCCCGACCCATGGGGGGAGACGTGGTGGAACACCACGCGAACGCCGGGCACGCCGACAGTGTCGCCGCTGACGATCCGGGATACGCGCCCGGCGATGGCGAGCGGCTTCTGCGCCGCGAGCGGGCGGGCCGGGAGGGCGGCCAGGCAGAGCGGCGCCAGCAGGAGCGCCCGCCGGCCCAGGCCCCGGGCGGCGCTATGGCTGGAACTTGCCAAAGTCTTCAGGGTCGAGGTTCTCGAGGTAGCGCTTGAGCTGCTCGGCGTCGAGGCGCTGTTCGGGGACCGGTCCCGACGGCGCGGCCTCGGCCTCGGCGAGGAGTTCATCGGAGGTGAAGATCGGGGCGTGGGTGCGGACCGCGAGCGCGATCCCGTCGGACGGGCGGGCGTCCACCTGGACGCGGTCATCGCCCCGGCGCAGGTGGAGTTCCGCGAAGTACGTGTTGCCCTTGACGGCGGTGACCACGACCCGCTGGAGGTCGGCGCCCAGGCCGAGCAGCACCTGGCGCAGGAGGTCGTGGGTCATCGGCCGGGGAGGCTTGAAGCCCTGGAGCTCCATCGCGATGGCGCTCGCCTCGGAGGGCCCGATCCAGATCGGAACCATCCGCGCGCCCTCCTTCTCGCGCAGGATGACCACCGGCGCGTTGGTCGTTCGGTCAAGCCCGAGGTGGGCCACCACGACCTCGATCATCGATGGTCAGCGCGCTGCGGCCCGCAGGGCCGCCGCCCGGTCGCTTCGCTCCCAGGTGAAGAACTCCCGCCGCTTCCCCGCCACCGCCCGCTCGAACGGCTTGC
>DASYXP010000318.1:0-2764 GCA_035934835.1 Gemmatimonadales bacterium
CGCGGTGATGACCCTCCACCTCACCCCGGAACTGCACCGCGCGCGGCCGATCGGCCGGGTCACGGCGCTGGTGGTGGACGAGTCGGTCCGGGGGAGCGGGGTCGGAGCGGAGATGATGGAGGAGGCCGAGCGGATCCTGCGGGAGGACGGCGCGGGGCTCCTGGAACTCACGAGCAACATGCGCCGGGTCGACGCTCACCGGTTCTATGAGCGCCTGGGCTACCAGAAGACCTCGTTCAGGTTCGCGAAGGAGCTCTGACCGCGGCCATCGCGTGCGCGAACGCCGTGCGGGTCTCCGCGAGCGCCGCCTCGTCGTGCGCGGTGGAGACGAACCCCGCCTCGAACGCCGATGGCGCGATGTACACCCCGCGCTCGAGGAGCGCGTGGAAGCAGCGGGCGAACCCGGCGGTGTCGCTGGTGCGCGCCGAGTCGTAGTTCGTCACCGGCCTGGCGTTGAGGAAGAACCCCCACATCCCCCCCACCGCGGCGGTCTGCACCGCGACCCCCGCCGTATCCGCCGCCGACCGGACGATCTCCACCACCGCCGCCGACAGGGTGCCCAGCCGGTCGTAGGTGCCGGGGCGCGACAACTCGTCGAGTGTGGCGATCCCCGCCGCCATCGCGAGCGGGTTCCCCGAGAGCGTCCCCGCCTGGTACACCTTCCCCGCCGGCGCCAGCTCTTCCATCAGGTCCCGCCGCCCGCCGTACGCCGCCACCGGGAGGCCGCCGCCGATCACCTTGCCGAGGCAGGTCAGGTCGGGGTCGATCCCGTAGATCCGCTGCGCGCCCCCCCAGGCCACCCGGAAACCCGTCATCACCTCGTCGAAGATGAGGAGCGCACCGTGCTTCCGCGTGAGGTCGCGGAGCGCCGTGAGGAAGCCGGGCGCCGGGAGCACCATCCCCATGTTCCCCGCGATCGGTTCGACCGTCACCGCGGCGATCTCGCCGGGATACCGGTCGAAAAGCTCCGCCACCGCCGCGATGTCGTTGAACGGCGCGGTCAGCGTGTCGGCCACGGCGCTCCGGGGCACTCCCGGGCTGTCCGGGAGCGAAAGCGTGGCCACGCCCGATCCCGCCTGCACCAGCAGGGCGTCGGCGTGCCCGTGGTAGCACCCGGTGAACTTGACGATCTTGGCGCGCCCGGTGGCGGCGCGCGCCAGCCGGAGCGCGCTCATCGCCGCCTCGGTGCCGCTCGAGACGAACCGCACCATCTCCACCGCCGGGAGTGCCGCGATGATCCGCTCCGCCAGGGCGGTCTCGAGCGCGGTCGGCGCACCGAACGACGTGCCCCGCGCCGCCTGCCGGGTGATGGCCGCCACCACTGCCGGGTGCGCGTGCCCCAGCGCCAGCGCCCCCCACGACATCACGTAGTCCACGTAGCGGTTGCCGTCGGCGTCGACGATGCGGGCGCCCTGCCCCTCCATCACGAAGCGCGGGGTCCCGCCGACACCGCGGAAGGCGCGGACGGGGCTGCTCACCCCACCCGGCATCACCTCCCGCGCGGCGGCGAAGAGGCGGGCCGACTCGGTGTCGCGCGGGGCCGAGGTCAACCCTCCTCCCGGATCCACCGTGCGGCATCGAGCGCGTGATAGGTGATGATGATGTCGGCGCCGGCCCGGGCGATGGCGACGAGGCTCTCCATCGCCGCGCGGCGTTCGTCGAGCCACCCCCGCTCCGCCGCGGCCTTGAGCATCGCGTATTCACCGCTCACCTGGTACGCGGCGAGCGGCAGTTCGGTCCGCTCCCGCACGCGGCGGATGATGTCGAGGCAGGGGCCCGCCGGCTTCACCATCACCAGGTCGGCCCCCTCCTCGATGTCGAGGTCCACCTCGCGGAGCGCCTCCCGCGCATTGGCGGGATCCATCTGGTAGGCGCGCCGGTCGCCGAAGGCGGGGGTCGAGCCGGCGGCCACCCGGAAGGGACCGTAGAACGCCGACGCCGACTTGGCGGCGTACGCCATCACCGCGACCTGGCCGTGCCCCCTGCCGTCGAGCCCGGCGCGGATCGCCGCCACCTGCCCGTCCATCATCGCACTCGGCGCCACGATGTCGGCGCCGGCGTCGGCGTAGGCCACGGCGGCCCCGGCCAGCAGGGGCAGCGTCTCGGCGTTCCGCACCTCGCCCTCGGGCGAGACGATCCCGCAGTGGCCGTGGTCGGTGTACTCGCAGAGGCAGACGTCGGCGATGACCACGACGCCCGGCGCGTGCCTCTTGATGGCCGTGATGGCGCGCGCCACCGGGCCCTTCGGATCGGCGGCGCCGCTCCCCACGGCATCCTTGACGTCGGGGATCCCGAAGAGGAGGACCGACTGGACGCCGAGCGCCACCGCCCTGTCCACCTGGGCGGCGACGCGGTCGACCGACCACTGGGAGTGCCCCGGCATCGGCGTGATCGGCCGTTCGACGTTCTTCCCCTCGGTCACGAAGAGGGGGAGGACGAACTGCGCCGGCGAGAGCCGGGTCTCGCGGACGAGGCCGCGCATCGCAGCGCTCCGGCGGAGCCGCCGCATCTGGATGGAGGGCGAGTCGCTCATCTCTACCTCAGGCAGAACGTGGGGCGGCGTCCCGCGCACCCAGCGCGGCGACCACCGCATCGGCCAGGCCGGCGGCATCGTGCCGCAGCGCCACGGCCGCGACCTGGAGCCCGCGCGCCTCGACCTGACGGGCGGTGACCGGCCCGATCGCGACGATGGCAGGGGCGGCGTCGCCGCGCAATCCCGCGGAACCGGCGCGCGCCAACGCGTCGACCGCGACATCCACCGCCG
>DASYXP010000335.1:0-3276 GCA_035934835.1 Gemmatimonadales bacterium
GCTCGAGAACCTGAAGCTCTTCTTCGACGGCCACCCGGTGAAGGATCCGGTGCGATGAGACCACCGCTTCCGTCGATCTCCACCGCCGACCCAGCTTGGCTGCAGCCCGCGCACGGCGCGGTCGTGGCGCTAGGCGCGGAGCGCCGGGAGCCCCGCCTCGATCTCCGCGCGTCGCGGCTCGTACCAGGGCGGGAGCACGAGCGTCTCGCCGAGATGGGCCGGGTCTTCGTCGCGGGCAAAGCCCGGGCCGTCGGTGGCCAGCTCGAAGAGCGCGCCGCCTGGCTCCTTGAAGTACACCGACTGGAACCAGAACCGGTCGATCTGCGGCGTCGGGTGGAGCCCGGCGCCCTCCACGTTGCTCCGCACAGCCATCTCCTCCGGCGTGTCGGTCACCCGCCAGGCGATGTGATGCACTGATCCCAGCCCCCAGGCACCTCGACGCTCGTCGGGGAACGCCTTCACGTCGATCAGCGTCCCCGACCTTCCGCCGATCCCGAAGCGCTGCCACCCATCGTCGTTGCCGACCGGGGCCAGGCCCATCACGTCCACCAGGAGCCTGATGGTCGGCGCCGGATCGCGCTCCCAGAGCCGCACGGCGTGGAAGCCTCGGATCTGCTTGTCGGCGGGGACGGGGCTCTTGTCCCACGCGGCGAACGCGCGGTCTTCCGCGATCTCGACGAGCGCCAGTTCGAGTCCGTGGGGGTCGGTGAAGGGGAGGGTCTTCTCCCCGAAGCGGGTCACTTCCCGGCCCAGCCGCACCTTCCGCCCCTCGAGGCGGGAACGCCACCAGGGGAGGGAGCCGGCGGGCACGGCCAGCATCACCTCGTTGGTGAGGCCCACGCCCGGGCGGCCGGGGGCGGCGTCGGGCCAGGGGAAGAAGGTCAGGTCGGTGCCGGGGGAGCCCGCGGCGTCGGCGTAGAAGAGGTGGTAGGTGTCGGGGGCGTCCTGGTTGATCGACTTCTTGACCAGGCGCATCCCGAGGATCTTGGTATAGAAGTCCAGGTTCTCCTGCGGGTCGCCGGCGATGCAGGTGACGTGGTGGAGGCCGTGGACGTGTGGGTGGGGCATCATGGTCTTCTCGTGAGAACGGTGTCATCCTGAGGGCCCTTCAGGGCCCGAAGGATCTCTCAGTCAGGAACATCCGCCGGTTCCCGGCGCTCGCATCCCGGGCATTGGGTGTGGCCGGGAGAGGGCGACGCTCATCTAAGCCCTGAGCCCTGAGGGCTAATCCCTCAGCGCCCGCTGCTTATCCACCTCCACCCGCAGCTGCCCGCACGCCGCGTTGATGTCGAGCCCGCGGCTCCGCCGCACCGTGGCCTCGACCCCCTGGTTGACCAACCGCGCCGCGAACTCGCGGATCCGGTCGGAGGAGCTCGGCGAAAGCCCGGGCGCCCCGCCGGGATGGAGCGGCAGGAGGTTGACGTGCGCCCCCATCCGCCGCGCCAGCTTGGCGAGCGCGTCGGCGTCCTTGTTCGAGTCGTTCTTCCCCTCGATCAGGACGTACTCGAAGGTGATCCGCTTCTTGAACTCCTCCGCCGCCTCGAGCACCTCCTCCAGTCCGTACTTCTTCTGCACCGGCATGATCGCCAGCCGCCGCTCGGCGGTGGGTGCGTGGAGCGAGATGGCCAGTCGGAACTGTTCCGGACGCTTGGCCAGCTGCTCCATCCCGGGGATGATCCCCACGGTGCTGACGGTGATGTGGCGGGCGCCGATGCCGAATCCTTCGGGGTGGTTGAGGATGGTGAGAGCGGCGTTGACCGCCGGCCAGTTGAGGAGCGGCTCCCCCATCCCCATGAACACCACGTTGGTCGGCGCATCCGTCGGGTCGCGCAGCACGATCTCCCGCACCTGGCCCGCGATCTCGTAGGCGGTCAGGTTCCGCCGGAACCCCATCGTGCCAGTGGCGCAGAAGACGCAGCCGAGCGCGCAGCCGGACTGCGAGGAGATGCAGAGGGTGCGGCGGGTGCCCGAGGGGATGAGGACCGACTCGATCGCCTCGCCGTCGGGGAGCCGCCAGAGGAACTTCTTGGTGCCGTCCTGGGAGTGCTGCGCCACATCGAGCGCCAGCCGGGGCAGGGGATGGTCGCGTTCGAGCGCCTCGCGGATCGTGAGGGGGAGGTCGCTCGCCTCGCTCCACGCCGCCAGCGGCCGCTGCCAGAGCCGGGGCACGATCTGGTTGACCCGGTATGCGGGAAGCCCCTGGGCCTGGACCCATTGGGTGAGCTTCTCGCGCGCGCGCTCCGGAGGAAGGTCGAGGATCCCGGTCGGTGTCGCGCCGGCTTTGACGGGTGCAGTGGCCATTTTGGAAGATACTCGATCGCGCGCTCCCCCTCTCCACGCACGTGGAGAGGGGGCCGGGGGGTGAGGAAGAGCGGATTGGCTCGGTTTGTGTCCCCGAATAGGTGGGCCGGGGTGGGAAGAGCGGATCGGCGTGGCTTGCGTCTCCGGACAGGTGGGCCGGGGGGTGAGGAAGCTCGGATCGGCGTGGTTTGCGTCCCTGCATCGGGCGCCGGGGGTGCGGCGGGGCGGCCGTGGTCCCGCCTCCGTCGCGTAACTGCTTGAAATTGAATTGCTTGCCGCACCACTAAGGCCCCGCTAACTTTGACCATCGCCACCACCTGGATCCGCGTGCTCCTGACCGATCTCCTGCACCCCGACCGGGTGCGCGTTCCCCTCGCGGGCCGGGACAAACCCGCCATCCTGCGGGAGCTCTCGCGCCTCCTGGCGGAGCGGACCGGTGGACAGGAGGAGGACATCCTGCGCGCAGTGGAGGAGCGGGAGGCGGTGCTGAGCACCGGCATCGGGTACGGCGTCGCGATCCCGCACGGCCGGGCCACCACCGTGCCCGACCTCAGCCTGGTGGCGGGCTCCACGCCGCTGGGCGTCGACTTTGACTCTGTCGACGGCCTTCCGGTCCGGCTCTTCTTCCTGCTCGTCGGTCCCGAGAACGCCGCCGGCCAGCACGTGAAGGCCCTCTCCCGGATCGCCCGCGTGGTGCGGCGCGACCAGGTGCGCGAACGGCTGCAGCAGGCCAGCACGCCCACCGAATTCATCCAGACCATCGTCGACGCCGAAGAGCGATGACCGCCGAATCCACGTCCCTCCGCACCCACCGCGCCGGTTCGCTCACCCGCGCCCACGCCGGCCAGGCCGTCAAGCTCGGCGGCTGGATCCACCGCACGCGCGACCTCGGCGGCCTCCTCTTCATCGACCTGCGCGACCGCGACGGGCTGGTGCAGCTCTCCTTCGACCCGCGTTGGACTCCCCCCGCCGTGA
>DASYXP010000351.1:0-3935 GCA_035934835.1 Gemmatimonadales bacterium
GCCAGGCTCCACCGTGGCCGGATTCACGCCCGACCTGCGGAAGTCCGAGGACCGGATCAACGCATCGCTGCTCGTCAAGTTCTGACGGTCCGCTCCGGCTGCGCCGGGAAGAACCGCCGGGCCCAGAGCGCGACGTACACCAGCGCGATGAGCGCCGGGACCTCGACGAGCGGCCCGACTGCCGCGGCCATCGCCTCGCCTGAGGCGAGCCCGAAGGTGGCCACCGCGACCGCAATGGCGAGTTCGAAATTGTTCCCCGCCGCCGTGAACGCGAGCGACGCCGTGGCCGGATAACCGAAGCCCAGCCGGCGCGCCAGCAGGAACCCCGCCCCGAACATCACCGCGAAGTAGATCAGCAGCGGCAGTGCGATCCGCACCACGTCGAACGGGTGTGCCAGGAGCCGTTCCCCCTGCATCGCGAACATCAGGATGATGGTGTAAAGCAGCCCGAGGAGCGCCGTGGGCCCGATGCGCCGGAGGAAGACCTGGTCGTACCAGACGTCACCCCGCCGGCGGCGAAGGATCCGCCGGGTGGCCCACCCCGCGACGAGCGGTATGCCGAGGAAGATGAGGACGCTCCGGGCGATGCCCCCCATCGAGACATCGAGCGCCGTGCCGGCAGCGCCGAGCCACCCGGGCACGACCGAGAGAAAGAACCAGCCCAGCACCGAGTATGTGAGGATCTGGAAGAGCGAATTAAGCGCGACCAGCACCGCCGCGAGCTCCGCGGAGCCGCAGGCAAGGTCGTTCCAGATGAGCACCATCGCGATGCAGCGCGCCAGGCCGACAAGGATGAGCCCGTTGCGGTACGCCGGCAGGTCCGGGAGCATGAGCCAGGCGAGCGTGAACATCACCATCGGCCCGATGACCCAGTTGAGCAGGAGCGAGGTGCCGAGGAGCCTGCCGTCCTTGATGTGACCGCCGATCGCGTCATACCGGACCTTGGCGAGCACCGGATACATCATCCAGAGAAGGCCGATGGCGATCGGGATGGAGACGCCCGCCACCTGGAGCCGGTCGAGCGCCGGTCCGAGTGTCGGCACGGCGCGACCGAGGACGAGGCCCCCAGCCATCGCAGCGAGGATCCAGAGCGGCAGGTAGCGGTCGAGGGTGGAGAGCCGGCGGGCGACCGACGCCGTGCCGGGAGCAGGGACGGCGGTGGTGGTCATTGCGCTGGGCCGCCGCGCCGGAGAAAGTCGGCAAAGTCGTCCGGCAGCCCGCTGGCGCGGATGGCGGCGTCGGCCCGGGCCACGTCGTACTCGACCCGGCGGAATTCCACGTCGATGCCGGTCCCGTCGAATCCGACCGTCACGTAGCCGGCCCGCCAGTCCCCGTCCTTCGGGCGGCCGACGCTCCCGGCATTCACCAGGTGGACGCCGTCAACGGCGCGGCGCCACGGCAGGTGGGTGTGCCCGAAGGCGATCACGTCCCCCGCCGCTGCCCCCACGAGGCCGATCATCTTCCTCGCGAAGTCGTCGTCCCGCCCTTCGGTCCAATAGAGGGTATTGAGCGTGGGCGCGCCGTGGACCAGGATGAGCCGGGGGCCGGCGATGTGGCCACCCAACGGCCGGAGGTCGAGCCGGAACGGGAGTCCCGCCAGGAAGCGCCGGGTCTCGGCGGTCACGTGGGCGCGGGTCCAGGCGTAGCTCAGGTGGGAGAGTTCCTCCTGGCGGGGATCCTGGTACTGGCAGCCACAGTGCTTGTAGTCGCGGCCCACGGTCGAGTCGTAATTCCCCGCCACGCCGGCGATCCCCCGCTCCAGCAGCGTCTCGACGACCTCGTCGGGCCATGGTGCGTATCCAACGAGGTCGCCCAGGTGGTAGGTGGCGTCGACGTCCTCGCGGGTGTCGAGGTCCACGAGCACCGCCTCGAGGGCCGGGAGATTGGCGTGGATGTCGGCGATCAGCGCGTAGCGCATCAGGGACCCCGGGTCGGCTCGAGCGGGAGCACCATGGCGACCGCGGTGGCGGCGCAGGCGTGGGCGAATTCGTCGGTGGCCTGCATCGCCGCCGGCGCCGCGGCGCGGTCGGTCGGAACGAAACCGAAGGCTGGAAAGTACCTCTCGGCGGTGGTGGTCAGCAGGTACACCGCCCGGAGCCTCCGCGCCCGCGCCTCGGCCAGCACCCGTGCCACCAGCGCCCGCCCGATCCCCTGCCCTTGTCGACCAGGATCGACCACGGCCGAGCGGAGGAGCGCGTAGGCCCCCCGCACCTCGAGGCCGATCGCGCCGACCACCCTGCCGCCCTCCACCGCCACGAACAGTTCGATCGATCCATCGCGGATGCCCACCGTCGGGAGCTGCTGGGAGGCCAGCAGTTGTTCGATCGCCGGAACGTCGGCGGGGCCGGCCGCGCGCAGGTCCATCGGGTGTCTCCCTCGGTCAGGAGCAGCAGCCGGGGCCGCAGCCGCACTTGGCCGCGGCGGGCTTGGTGGCGCGGACGAAGGCCCCCATCACCCGGCCGCCGACCTCGCGGGCCAGCACCTCGGAATCGAAGCCGGCGGATCCAAGGAACGCCTTCGCATCCTCGAATTCATAGATGCGGGTCGGCTCGATCGACGGGTCCTGGAATCCCGCCTCGGCAAGGAGCGCCAGGAACTCCCGCTCCTCCAGCGCTCCCGCCACGCAGCCGACCCAGAGCTCCATGCTCTTCCGGACCGGCTCGGGCACAGCACCGCGCATCACCACGTCGGAGACCGCGAAGCGGCCGCCGGGCTTGAGCACCCGGAACGCCTCGCGGAGCGCCTTCGGCTTGTCGGCGGTGAGGTTGATGACGCAGTTGGAGATGATCACGTCGACCGAGGCGTCGGGAAGCGGGATGTGTTCGATATCGCCCTTGAGGAACTCGACGTTGGCGGCGCCTGCCTTGGCCTGGTTGGCGCGGGCAAGCGCCAGCATCTCGTCGGTCATGTCGAGGCCGTAGACCTTGCCGGTGGGCCCGACGCGGCGGGCGGAGAGGAGCACGTCGATCCCGCCGCCGGAGCCGAGGTCGAGGGCCACGTCACCGGGCTCGAGCTGCGCGAGCGCGGTCGGATTGCCGCAGCCGAGGCTCGCGAGGACCGCGTCGGACGGGAGGCCTTCGGTCTCGAGGGCGGAGTAGAGGTCGCGGGTGATCGGGTCGGGGCCACAGCTCGCGGAGCCGCCACAGCAGCCGTTCTTCTCCCCGGCGACGACGCGGAGCGCCGCCTGGCCGTATTTCTCGCGGATGGTGGATTTGAGGGAGTCGTTGGTCATTGGTCGTTCGTCGTTGGTCGATGAAGGTGAACGGGCCAACAAGTTTTGTTGATGCGTTGAAGGGAAGACCGGATATCAGGTACTAGGCCTTGGGTTCCAGGTGTGACCGGGACCGCCGCGTCGCCCCGATGCCCACACTTGCCGCCGTCATACCCAACACCCAATACCTAGCACCTAGTACCTAGTACCTAACACCTAGCACCTAGCACCTAACAACACTTCCTCCCCACCGTCGGCCATTCGCCCAGCGTCACGCCGGCCGACGCCAGCACGTCCTGGTTGAGCGTGTAGTACATCCACCGACCTTCCCTCCGATCGGCGACGAGCCCCGCTTCCTTCAGCACCTTGAGGTGGAAGGAGAGCCGGGACTGGGCGGCGTCGAGTTCATCAGTGAGTTCGCAGACGCAGCGTTCGCCGTGGGTCAGCCGGGCCAGGATGCCGAGCCGCGTCTCGTCCGAGAGGGCGTGGAATACCCGGGCCAGCCGGGGGAGCGATGCGGCGAGTGCGGTGGTCACGCACCATAATACAACAACATTTGTTGATCTGTCAATACTGGATCGCGGCGCGGTAGGGCGGCTGCCCCTCGCCCGCCCCCCAGTTGGCAGAACCGACCTGCGCAGCGTAATTGCGGTACCACGACGCGCCCACATCACCCGGAAGGATCGATGGAGTACACCGGCAAGGAGGATCACGGTATCTTGCT
>DASYXP010000361.1:0-2383 GCA_035934835.1 Gemmatimonadales bacterium
TGATCGAGGCCGTGACCAGTCACGGGCCGATGAATCCCAAGCGGGTCATTGAGCTGAAGGAATTGTTTGATGGGGCAAAGGGCGGGTTGGTGTTTGTCACTGCGTTCTCTGACCGTGCAACGTTCAGGAAGTATCTCGCCGATATTGCGTGGGAAACCGAAGTCTGGATTGCCGAGCAGCCAGACCACATGATTCACTTCAACGGCGAGCGCTTCCTCGGGCCGTACTAGTTGGTTGAACGCAAGCCGGCTGCTGCCTAGATTGCGGCGCGGAAGCCCCGGAGACGCTGCTTTCTCCGGGGTTTAGTTATGCCGGAAACCCCTGTCGCAAGAAGGCGCATGACTGAACTTGAGACCCAGGTCCGCCGCCGTCGGACCTTCGCCATCATCAGCCACCCGGATGCGGGGAAGACCACCCTCACCGAAAAGCTCCTGCTCTACGGCGGGGCCATCCACCTGGCCGGCTCGGTCAAGGCGCGCCGTGCCGCCCGCCACGCCACCAGCGACTGGATGAAGCTCGAGCAGGAGCGCGGGATCTCGGTCACGTCGAGCGTGCTGCAGTTCGAGTACGAGGGGTACGCCATCAACCTCCTCGACACCCCCGGCCACGAGGACTTCTCCGAGGATACCTACCGCACCCTGGTGGCCGCCGACAGCGCCGTGATGCTGCTCGACAACCGCCGCGGCGTGGAGGAGCGCACCCGCCAGCTCTTCGCGGTCTGCCGCCGCCGGCAGATGCCCATCGTCACCTTCGTCAACAAGTGCGATCGCGTCGGCGCCGACCCGCTGACCCTCATCAGCGACGTCGAGGCCGACCTCGGGCTCGCCTGCTGCCCGATGACCTGGCCGGTGTACCAGGACGGGGCGTTCGCCGGCGTCTACGACCGGGGCCGCAAGGTCATCGTCTGGTTCGACCGCGGAGCGGACCACGGCGCCACCATCGCCGAGGCCACGGTCACCGCGCTCGACGCGGCAGAGACGCACGCGCGCCTGGGTCCGGCCGGGGTGGAGCGGCTCACCTCGGAGCTCGGCCTCCTCGATGCGGCGGGCACCCCGTGGAGCGAGGCGGCGTTCCTGGCCGGTCGCATCACCCCGGTCTACTTCGGCAGCGCCCTCAGCAACTTCGGCGTGGCGCCCTTCCTCCACGAGTTCCTGCGGATCGCGCCGCCGCCCTTGCCCCGGGACTCGGACGTGGGGCCGGTGCCGCCCGGCGCCCCCTGGTTCTCGGGCTTCGTCTTCAAGATCCAGGCGAACATGGACCCGAAGCACCGCGACCGGGTGGCGTTCCTGCGCGTCGTATCGGGAAGGTTCGAGGCGGGCCTGGCCGCCACCCAGGTGCGCACCGGGCGGGCGCTCCGCCTGGCGGCGCCGCAGCAGTTCCTGGCCCGGGAGCGGACCGCCGTCGACGTGGCGTGGCCCGGCGATGTGGTCGGGGTGATGGACCGCGGCCAGCTCCGCATCGGCGACACGCTCTCCACCGGCCCCGCGCTCGAGTTCCAGGGGATCCCGCGCTTCCCGCCGGAGCACTTTGCCCGCATCACGTGCGGCGACCCGCTCCGCCGGAAGCGGATGGACGCGGGGCTCCGCCAGCTCACCGAGGAAGGGGCGGCACAGGTCTTTTTCACCACCGGCTCCGATGTCTCGGGACCGACACCCATCGTCGGGGCGGTGGGGATGCTCCAGTTCGACGTGATGCTCCACCGGCTGGAGCACGAGTACGGGGTGCGCTGCGCCCTGGAGCCGATCGCCGCGCGCTTCCCGCGCTGGGTCACCGGGCCCGCGCCCGTGATCGAGCGGCTGGCCGAGGCCCCCGGGCGCGTGCTGCTGTTCGACGCCAAGGGCGCCCCGCTCCTCCTCTTTGCCGATGAATGGACCCTCCGTCACACCGTGAGCACGGAGTCGGGGCTCCAGTTCCACGACGTGGCGCCGTGACGGCCGGCCCCCTGCGTGACCGCCGGTGCGCGACTATCTTCTCGGCGCCCTCACTCCGGATGCGCGCGGCTTGACGATCCTCCTCCTCACGGTCCTCCTGGCCCTCGGCTCCATCCTGGCCGGCCTTCTCGGCGCCCTCACGGGGCTCGGCGGCGGCATCATCATCGTCCCGCTCCTCACGCTCGGCTTCGGCGTCGACATCCGCTACGCCGTCGGCGCCTCGCTCATCTCGGTCATCGCCACCTCCTCCGGCGCCGCCGCGGCGTACGTGAAGGAGGGGTACACCAACATCCGCGTCGGGATGCTGCTCGAGATGGGCACCGTGGCCGGTGCGCTGGTCGGCGCCTGGCTGGCCGGCGTGGTGTCGACCCACGTGATCGGGACCGTCTTCGGGATCATCCTCCTCTGGTCGGCGGTCAACTCGCTCCGGCCCCATCCGGACCACGGCAGCG
>DASYXP010000367.1:0-3414 GCA_035934835.1 Gemmatimonadales bacterium
CTGCAAGCTCGGCTCGACCGAGCTGACCGAGGTGCTCCGGCACCTGCCGCCGATCAGCGACCCCCGGATCCTGGTCGACGCCGCCACCCGCGACGACGCGGCCGTGTATCGCCTCGATGCCGACCGGGCGCTCATCGCCACGACAGACTTCTTCACTCCCATCGTGGACGACGCCTTCGACTGGGGGCGCATCGCCGCCGCCAACGCGCTCTCCGACGTGTACGCGATGGGAGGGCGGCCGCTCTTCGCCCTCAACCTGGTGGGCTGGCCCCGCACGTCCCTGCCCTTCGCGCTCCTCGGCGAGGTCCTCCGCGGCGCGGGCCAGGTGGCGGCGCAGGCGGGCTGCCTCCTCGTCGGCGGCCACTCGGTGGACGACCCAGAGCCCAAGTTCGGCCTGGCGGTGGTGGGGGAAGTGCACCCCGACCGGGTCCTGACCAACGCCGCGGGACAGGCCGGCGACCTCCTGGTCCTCACCAAGCCCCTCGGCACCGGGATCCTGACCACGGCGCTCAAGCGGGACCGGATCGGCCCGGAGGCGCTGGCCCCGGCGGTCGAAAGCATGGCGACGCTCAACGACGGGGCGATGCGCGCGGCATTGGCGCACGGCGTGACGTGCGCCACCGACATCACCGGCTTCGGGCTTCTCGGCCATCTCGGAAACGTGCTGGCCGGGAGCGGACTCGGCGCCGAGGTGTGGGTCGACGCGCTGCCGCTCCTGCCGGGGGCGCGGGAACTCGCCGAGGCCGGCGTCATTCCGGGCGGCACCGAGCGGAATTATAAGGCGGCGGACGGGACGCGCTGGGCGCCGGGGCTGTCCCGGGCGGAGCAGGTGCTCTGCTGCGATGCCCAGACCTCTGGCGGGCTGCTGCTGGCGGTGCGGCCGGAGCGGGCGGAGGCGCTGGTGGCGGCGCTCACGGCCGAGCGTACGCCGGCTGCGGCCGTCATCGGGCGGCTGGTGGTCGGCCCTGCCGGGAGCGTCTCGGTCGAGCGTCAACGATGACAGATGTGGGACCACGGAGGGCTCGGAGGAACACGGAGATCCACGGAGAACTGCGCGTGATGTGGTCCTGCGGTCGGAGCTCCGCGCGCGAGACCACAATGAGTCGCTTGTCTCCGTGCCTCTCCGTGGACTCCGTGTCCTCCGTGGTCCCACCCTTACCGACCGGAGCCTGAATGCGCTGGACGGCGGAACGGATGGACCAGCTGGAACGCGCGGTGCGGGACGGGCTCCGGGTGGCGCTCTCGCGGCGCGGATCCGAATTCATCGTCGTGGCCCGGCGGATCACGTCGGTGGCGCAGCGTGACGCGCTGGTCGGGCGGCTGCCGATGACGAACGAGGACAAGACCTTCATCCTGGACGAGCTGGACGGCTTCTCGATCCTCGGCGCTTGACGCCGACGGTCCGCGCCCGCACCCTCAAGGCATGTTCACCCGCCTCCTCGTCGGCCTCGACGGCTCGAAACCCTCCCGGGTGGCGCTGGCGCAGGCCATCGAACTGGGGAAGCGGTTCCGCGCCCGGCTCCTCCTGGCCCACGTGAGCCGCGCCGCCGACATCGCGAGGGCCCAGGGCCCCGGGCGGGACACCGGCGCCTTTACCCTGGCCATCCTCGACGAGGCGGCGGCCGCCGCAGCGGAAGCGGGGCTCCAGGGAGAGATGATCCAGCGGCGTGGCGAGGTGGTCGAACAACTGGTGGCGCTGGCCCACGAGGCCGACGCCGTGTTCGTCGGGCGCGCGGGCCTCGACGCCAAGGACCCCCTCGGCCCCGAGACCCGGGCCCTCATCCAGCGCTGCCCCGTGCCGGTGTTCGTGGCGGCCACGTCGGTGGCGCAGTTCGACCGGTGCGCGGTGGCCTACGACGGCGGCGCCACCAGCCAGCGGGCGCTGGCATTCGCGGCCCGGTTCGTCGGCATCGGCGGGGGGCGCCTCGAGGTCGTGACCGCCGGTGAGGACGAGAAGCGCGCGACGGAGACGCTGGCCCGCGCCGCCGCCGCCCTCTCCGAGAGCCCGCTCCGCTTCGGGACCCACTTTGCCCGCGGCAAGATCGGCCCCGCGGTGGCCCACACGATCCGGGACCTCGACTGCGACGCGCTCATCACCGGCGCACATCGGGTCGAGGGGCGCGCCGAGGTGCCGTCGCATACGGAAGAGCTGCTCCGGGCCACTGACATCGCGGTGGTGGTGCAGCCGTGAATTAGGGGTCAAGGCGGGGGAACGTGCGGAAGGAGAAGGTGGGCGGGAAGGCGAGAACGCAGAAGGTGACCCGGACGCTGACGCGCTAGCCCCGGGGCATTCGCGCCTTCTCGCGCTTGCCGCCCGCTTTCCACTTTCTCCCTTTACCTTTCCCCCGTGCCCACTCCCACCGCCATCGCCCATCTCGATGAATCCTGCCTCGGCAACGGCAAGGAAGGCGCCAACCCGGGCGGCTCGGGCGCGCTCATCGAGCTCCGCCACCAGGGCGCCATCGTCCGCCGCGACGTCTACATCCACGCCCCCGCCACCACCAACAACCGGATGGCCCTCTCCGGCGCCATTGCCGTGCTGCAGTTGCTGGCGCAGAAGGAAAAGCGCCTGCGGCTCCTCCTCATCTCCGATTCGGAATACCTGGTCAAGGGCGTGCGGGAGTGGGCCCCCGGCTGGATGGCGCGGGGATGGACGCGAAAGGGCGGCCCGATCGAGAACCTCGAGCTCTGGCAGGCGCTGATGAAGTCGGCGACCCTCCACGACGCCCAGTGGACCTGGGTGCGGGGCCACTCGGGCCACCCGAAGAACGAATACGTGAACGACCTGGCCGTCGGCGCCGCCACCCGGCAGGAGACCTCCGCCGGCGTGGTCGAATCGGGGTTCGATACATGGCTCGCCGGCCAGCGCACGAAGAAGCGCTACCTCGACTACGACCCCGACGCGGCGTTCACCACCCTCGAGACTCGGCTCGCGGCGGGGGAGCGATTCGCGATCGCAGAGGCAGGCAAGAAGTGAGAAGGAGCAGGAGAAGGAGAAGGAGAAGGGGAGAGTGAAGAGTGAAGAGTGAAAAGTGACGAGTGAAGAGGAGGGGACGAGGGGCATCGGCGCGGATGCGAGTCATCCTGAGCACAGGTGGTCATCCTGAGCGCAGCGCCTGCCCTCGCACCAGTCCGCCACGCTCCCCGCACCGCCAGCATCGGTCCGAGATCCTTCGGTCGCTGCGCGCCCTCAGGATGACTCCGTTGCCGGTACGCGGTCCATCCCATCTTCTCTCTCACCCGTTCCATCGCCCCTGTTCCCTTCTCCCCTTCCCTTCTCCTTCTCCTCTTTCCTGTTCCCTCCCTTTTCACTTCTTACTTCTCACTTCTCACTTCAACCTCACTCCCACCCTCCCCGTCACCAGGTCGCCCGGCACCGCGAAGACCTCGGCACTGAGGCCGAGCGTGGCACCC
>DASYXP010000374.1:0-7513 GCA_035934835.1 Gemmatimonadales bacterium
GGCTCGATCGTGATGTCGATCTTCATGATGGTGATGATCGGCGGCGGGATCATCTACATCGACGACAAGGCGCGCGGGCTGCACGAGGGGTACCTGGTGACGCCGATCAGCAAGTTCGAACTGATCGCCGGGTTCACCGTCTCGGGCGCCATCAAGGCCATCCTCGCCGGGACGGTGCTGATGACGGTCGGATCCCTCATTGCCGGGGTGCCGAACCCGTTCGACCCGCTCCGGATGGCGCGGCTCTTCGTCGTCATCTGCTTCACGTCGGTGGCGCTGGTGTCGATGATGTTCCTGCTGATGGCCCGGATGAGCGATCCGCTCCTCCCGCGCGCCCTCTTCGGCGTGCTCAACACGATCCTCTACTTCCCGAGCGGCGCGGTGTATCCGCAGCAGGCGTTCCCCGGCTGGATGCGCGCGATCGCCGTGGCCGATCCCTTCACCTACGCGGTGCACGCCTTCAAGGCGCTCCTCCTCAAGAACACCGGCTTCGCCGCGATCGGGACCGACCTCCTCTACCTGGGCATCTTCGCCGCGGTGACGATGACCGGCGCCACCTTCCTGTTCCGGAGGTCGCTGTGACGAAGGCGGGCGGCCGCGGTCCGAGCGAGGACACCCGTCGGCGGCTCTTCGAGGTGGCGCGCGAGCTCTTCACCGACCAGGGCTTCGACAACGTGACCGTCCGCGACATCTCCAGGCGCGCCGGGGCCAACCTCGCGGCCATCAACTACCACTTCGGCGACAAGCTGGCGCTCTACCTTGAGATCGTGCGGAGCGCCGTCGACGAGATGCGCGCCACGAACGACGAGATGATGGCCGGGCCGGAGCTCCCGGCCGCCGAGCGGCTCCGGCGCTACGTCCGCGGGTACGTCCCACGGCTGATGCTCATCGACCAGCGGCGGGCGTGGATCCAGAAGCTGATGCGGAACGAGATGTCGGAGCCGACGCCGGCGGCGCAGCTCATCATCGACGAGATCCTGCGGCCGCGGGTGGCCTACCTCACCGGGATCGTGGCGGAGCTCGTCGGCTGCCGTCCGGACGACCCCCGCGTGGCGCGCTCGGTGAGCGCGATCCAGATGCAGTGCTTTGCCTGCATCCCGCATCCGGCGTGGGAGCGCGTGACGCCGAGCGTTCCGCGCACGCCGGAGTCCGCCGCCGCGATGGCGGAGCACATCATCGCGTTCTCGCTCGCCGGGATCGAGGCCGTGAAGCAGGGCGGGTAGCTTCCCCCGCCTTCCCCGAACTTCCTCCACTTTCCTTCGCTTTCCTTCGCTTTCCTTCGCTTTCCCCCGCTTTCCCCTACCCCCCGTACACCCGCCCCTTCCACACCACCTTCGTCCGCCCGCGCACGATGCTCCGGAGCGCGATCCAGGCCGCGAGCGCCGCCCCCGCCGGGTAGAGGAGCCCGTAGGCGAACGGGATGTCCATCCCGGCGGTCACGAGCATCCAGAAGAGGGCGGAGAACCCGCACGCCCACGCCGCCGGGCCGGCCAGCCCCGGCCAGGCGAACGCCGCCGCGAGCGCCAACGGCGGAAGCAGCCAGAAGAGGAACCCGAGCAGCACACCGAACGGCGCCAGCCCGCGCCGCAGCGGATCATCCGCGTAGGCTCGGCGCGCGCCGAGATAGAGGTTCTTCGACCACCCTTCCACCAGCTGCCCCAGGTCCGTGTACATCCGCGTCCGCATCAGCTCCTCGGCGTGCGCCAGGTGCAGCTTCTTCCCCTGCCGCCAGAACTCCTGCCCCAGTGCCAGGTCCTCCGCCACCTCGTGCCGCACCACCTCGTGGGTCCCGACCTCGAGGTAGGCGTCGCGCCGCACGAGGATGAACTGGCCGTTGGCGATCACGTCGGCCGCGGTGCGGGCGTGGTTGACCCGGTCGGGAGGGTACTGCGCGCCGAGGAGGGAGAAGAGCTGCGGCATCACCAGCCGCTCACCGAGGGTAAGGCAGACCTGGGTGGGGAGGATAGTGATGAGGTCGGCCCGCTCCCGCTCCAGCGCGCCGACCGCGTGGCCGAGCAGGGCGGGCTCGTGCCGGGTGTCAGCATCGGTGAAGAGGATGAACGTGCCGCCCGCGGCCCGGAATCCCTGCAGGCACGCCCACGGTTTGCCGTACCACCCCGCCGGAAGGTCGGCGCCGCGGAGCAGCCGCACGCGGGGGTCGCTTCGCGCGATCCGTTCGACGATGGCGGCGGTGTCGTCCGTGGAGCGGTCGTCGACCACGATCACTTCGATCGGCGCGTAGCGGGACGCGAGCACCGAACGGAGCAGGGGTTCGATGTTGCGGGACTCGTTCCGCGCCGGGATGACCACGCTCACGAGCGTGCCGGTCGCCTCGGGCGCCTCGGCCAGGGCCGGGCGCCGGCCCCGGAGCGCCAGGCGGATGAGGGGGACGAACGGGACGAGCCAGGGGAGCGAGGCGACAGGGGGCAGTTGCATCGAGGTCGCTACGCTTCATCCGTCGATGTCGACGGTCCAGGGGACTTGCGCTTACCTCGCATCACGGCATCCCTGGAGAGCTGATAGCTGATAGCTGATAGCTGATAGCTGATAGCGTCAGTTACGCGCCACCAACTCGCCGAGCCGCTTTTCGATCTCGCCCACCTGGCGTTCCACCTCGGCGGAGTCGAGGGCGGTGTCGGCGCTGGGGACGCCGTCGTGGGCAAAGAGCTGCGCCACCAGGGCGTCGGTGTATCCCGCCACGGCGACGCCGATGCCGCGGTCGAGCACCTGGTTGAGGCGGAGCATGATGGCCATCGCCTGGCGCGGCCGCATCGTGGCGAGGGTGCCGGCCAGGTTCCGGATGAGGAGCTCGCGGAGGAACTGGATCTCTTCCACCACCTCGCCGGCGGCGAGCCCGCGGGCCGCGGCCGAACGGCCGTAGTGCTCGCAGGCGCGCGCCCAGAGCTCGGTCGCCTCGCGCCGGAGGGGCCCGACCATTTCGGTGAGCACGTCGAGGAGGAGCTGGAGTTCCCGCTCGAGCAGCGGGCGGGAGGTGGCGGGGGAGGCGGAGGTCCGGTCGTCGAGCCAGTCGGCCCATTGGCGGACGAGGGAGTCACGCAGTTCGGCCAGCGTGCGGCCGGTGGCCAGCAGTGCGGGATGCGACGCGCGCACGTGTGGGGCTCCCGGGTGATGTGCGGAGGAAAAGTAGGGCCGGCCGGCGCGGGGGGCCAGTAGCGCGGTGCCGCCGCATCGTTGATTCCCGGGCGCAGCGGATTACCTTCGCGCACGATGGCCACGCCTACGCTCACCTCGCACACGCTCCCCGGCGCGCTCGGCCCCATCCTGGTCGATGTCCGTTCCGCCGCGCGCGCGGAAGGGCGCCCAGCCGTGATCCTCCTGCCGGGATTCAAGGGGTTCAAGGACTGGGCGTTCTTCCCGCCGCTCGCCGAGCGCCTGGCGCGGGCGGGGCTCGCAGCCATCACGGTGAGCGTGAGCGGCTCGGGCGTCGACGCCGCAGGGGAGTTCACCGAGCTCGGCCGCTTCGGGCACAACACGTACTCCGCCGAGCTCGAGGACGTGCGCACCGTCCTCACGGCGCTGGCATCGGGTCAGCTCGGCGCCGCTCCGCCGCGCTCCATCGGGCTCTTTGGCCATTCCCGCGGCGGCGGGGTCGCGGTGCTGCACACCGCGCGGGATCCGCGCATCCGCGGACTCGTCACCTGGGGCGCCATCAGCAGCGTGGACCGCTGGAACGCCGCCACGAAGGAGGACTGGCGCTCCCGCGGCCGGATCGACGTCGTCAACAGCCGCACCCAGCAGGTGCTACCGCTCTATATGGACCTGCTGGAGGAGGTGGAGCAGCAGGGAGAGGGTCGGCTCAACATCGTCGGCGCGGCCTCCAGCATCTCGGCCCCGTGGCTCCTCCTCCACGGCGAGGACGACGAGACCGTGGAACCTTCCGAGGCGGAGCGGCTGGCAGAGGCGGCACCCCAGGCCTCGCGCCGCCTGATGATGGTGCGGAACGGCACTCACACCTTCGGCACGAAGCATCCGTGGGACGGCCCGACGGCGGAATACGACCTCGCGGCCTCGGCCACCGTCGACTGGCTGGGGAAGGCGCTGGCCGGTGCAGGGGACAAGTGACACCTTCCTAAGCTTTCCCCCGCTTTCCTACGCTTTCCTACGCTTTCCCACGCCTTCCCCCGCTTTCCGTCGCCTTCCCCCGCTTTCCATGCTTGCTCTTCCCGCCCGCGTTCCCCTTTTCCCTCCTCTCTTTTCCCTTTTCCCTCTTCCCTTTTTACTATTCCCTCCATGCCCCTCTACGACTACCACTGCCCCGCGTGCAGCCGGGAATTCGAATTCCTGGTCCTCGGCGATGACGCGCCCGAGTGCCCCGGCTGCAAGAGCCGGAAGGTCGAGCGGCGGATGTCGGTGCCGGCCCGCTCCGGGAGCGCGTCGGCGTCGCCTGATTTCAGCCGGCTTGGCCCGCCCGCCGGGGGGTGCTGTGGCGGGTCCTGCCACGGCCACACGCACTGAGCAAGGTCCTTTCCCGCCTCACCGCGCACCTCGCGGCACATCCGCCCCTCCCGTCCCCGGACGCTTCGGCGGTGCGAGCCGCCGTCGCCCTGATCCACGTCCCCTCGCCCGATGCGATCCTCCTCATTCAGCGGGCCGTCCGCGAGGGCGATCCCTGGTCGGGCCAGATGGGACTTCCCGGAGGCCGCGCCGAGGCCGGTGACCGGGACCTCGTGGCCACCGCCATCCGGGAGACCGCCGAGGAGGTGGGCGTGGAGCTCGAGCGGGTACGGATGGTGAGCCCGCTCGACGACATCGCGCCGCGCAGCGTGGTGCCGCCGCCGTTCCTCGTCCGCCCCTTCCTCTTTTCCTTGCCGGAGCGCCCAGGCCTTCGCCTGTCTGCCGAGGCCACCTCGGCCAGCTGGATCGAGTGGCGCGCGCTGGTCGATCCCGCCAATCGGCGCGACGTGGCCATCACCATCCGCGACTTCCAGCGGACCGTCCCGGCCTTCGTGGTGGGCGGGCAGGTGATCTGGGGGATGACCGAACGGCTGCTCGCGCCGCTGGTGGTGGCGAGCGGGGGAGGTGAGGTGTGAGACGGAAGAGTGACAAGGGGAAGAGGGGATAAGGGAGAAGTGAATAGGGAAGAGTGAACAGGGAAACGGGATGAGGAGGCGGGGCGAGCGGGGAGGCCGCGGTGAAAGTGGAGCGTCATCCCGAGCGAACGCGAGGGATCGTCTCCGCATCGATCGGAGTCCGCGACCGGTCACGGTGCACCGCGGAAGAGGTTCCTGGGTCGACTCCGCCTCGTCCGCCGCTCTCCACGCGCCCTTCCGCTTTAGTACAGTCTCATCTATAGTTTAGCCGTGCCTAAATCACGGGAGCCCATCCCCGCCGAGCCGCTCACGCGGTCGGTCGAGGATTATCTCAAGGCGATCTATCGCCTCACCCTCAAGGGCGAGGTGGCGTCCACCACGGCTCTGGCCCAGCATCTGGGGCTCGCTGCGCCGTCGGTGACGGGGATGTGCAAGCGGCTCGACGAGCAGGGCTACGTCCACCACGAGCCGTACCGCGGGGTCACGCTCACGCCGCACGGGCGCCGCGCGGCGCTCCGCACCCTCCGGCACCACCGCCTGCTCGAGGCGTACCTGGTCGCGTTCCTCGGCTACGACTGGGACGACGTGCACGCGGAGGCGGAGCGGCTGGAGCACGCGGTCTCGCCCGGACTCATCGAGCGGATGGCGCAGGCGCTGGGCAACCCGAGCGTCGACCCCCACGGCGACCCGATCCCCGCCCCCGACGGCACGATCGTCGAAGTGATCTACACCCCGCTCACCGAGCTCGCCGCCGGCGCGCGCGCGGAAGTGAAGCGGGTGGACTCGAATGACGCCGAGCGGCTCCGTTACCTCGCGTCGGTGGGGCTCAAGCCGGGCGCCGATGTGCGGGTGACCGCGCGCCACCCGTTCCGCGGGCCGGTGACCGTGGAGACGCAGGTCGGGCCGCAGGTGGTGGGGCATGAGCTCGGCGCGCTGGTGCTCTGCCTGCCGCGCCCCGGAGCCGACCGGTGAACGCCTCCGCCACGCCCCCGGTCGATGACCTGACCGGCTGGCGCGCTCCCCGCCGGGCGCCGAGCCTGCCGGAAGTGCACGGGTCCATCCGGATCCCGGCGGGTGCCGGGTGGCTTCGGAAGCTGCTCGCCTTCGCGGGCCCGGGGTACCTCGTGGCCGTCGGCTACATGGATCCCGGCAACTGGGCCACCGACCTGGCCGGTGGGGCGCGCTTCGGCTATGCGCTCCTGTCGGTGATCTTCCTCTCGAACCTGATGGCCATCCTGCTCCAGTCGCTGGCCCTCCGGCTCGGCGTGGCGACGGGACGGGACCTGGCCCAGGCGTGCCGCGACCACTACCCGGCGCCGGTGCGGTGGGGGCTCTGGCTCCTGGCCGAGACGGCCATCGCGGCGTGCGACCTGGCCGAGGTGATCGGCGCGGCCATCGCGCTCAACCTGCTCTTCCACATCCCCCTCCTCTGGGGCGTGTGCCTCACCGCGCTCGACGTGCTGCTGATCCTCCTGCTGCAGCAGCGCGGCTTCCGGTGGCTGGAGGCGTTCGTCATCGCGCTGGTGGTCACGATCGCGGTGGTGTTCGCCATCGAGCTCCTGCTGGCCCGGCCGGCCTGGCACGAGGTCGTGGCGGGGTTCGTCCCGACCGCCGGGATCGTGACCGACCCGGCGATGCTCTACATCGCCGTCGGGATCCTCGGCGCCACGGTGATGCCGCACAACCTCTACCTGCATTCCGCGATCGTGCAGACCCGCCAGGTCGGCGCCGACGACTCATCGCGCCGCGAGGCCATCCACTTCGGCTCGATCGACTCCGCCATCGCGCTCGGCTTCGCCTTCTTCATCAACGGCGCGATCCTCGTGCTCGCCGCGGCGACCTTCCACACGTCCGGGCACGCCGGCGTGGCCGAGATCGGCGCGGCGTACCGGCTGCTCTCGCCGCTCCTGGGCACGGCGCTCGCCAGCACGCTCTTCGCGGTGGCGCTCCTGGCCTCGGGCCAGAACTCGACGATCACCGGGACCCTCGCCGGACAGATCGTGATGGAGGGGTTCCTCGACATCCGGCTCCGGCCCTGGCTCCGCCGGCTGCTCACCCGGGGGATCGCGATCATCCCGGCGATCGTCGTGACGGCGCTCCAGGGTGAGCACGGCACCGCCGACCTGCTCATCCTGAGCCAGGTGATCCTGAGCCTCCAGCTCCCGTTCGCGGTCATCACGCTGGTCCAGTTCACCGGCGACCGGCGGAAGATGGGCGTGTTCGTGAACGGCCCGGCGATGAAGGTCGCCGCGTGGATCACCGCCGGCGCCATCGTCGCGCTCAACACGTGGCTCCTCATCGGCATCTTCCGATGATCCGTCCTCCGGGCGCCGCCGTGGCGGCGCTCTGCCTCGCCACGGCACTCGGCGCGCAGGCACCCGACCCCCACGCGGTGCAGCCGGAGCGCCCCACCGTGGCCACCCACGCATACACCGTCGCCCCCGGATGGGTGGAGGTCGAGG
>DASYXP010000017.1:0-8796 GCA_035934835.1 Gemmatimonadales bacterium
GGGCGCAACATGTCGATGGTGATCGGCCCGAAGTAGGGGCGCAGCACCAGACATCGGATCGTAGGGGCGCAGCATGCTGCGCCCGTACAGGGCGCAGCACCAGACATCGGATCGTAGGGGCGCACCATGCTGCGCCCGTGCCGGGCGCACGGCGTGCGCCCCCATTATCGGAGAACGCAATGCCGAAGCAGAAGACGAAGCGCGCCGCGATGAAGCGCTTCAAGCGCACCGGGAGCGGCAAGCTCAAGCGCTACCATGCGAACCACTCGCACATCCTGACGAAGAAGTCGCGCAAGCGGAAGAACAAGCTCAAGAAGGGCGCGTACGTGAGCTCCGCCGACTTTCCGCGCGTCAACCGTCTTCTTTTGGCCTGAGGAGCTCAGACCATGCCCCGCGTCAAGAATGGCGTAGCCCACCACGCCCGCAAGAAGAAGATCATGAAGGCCGCCAAGGGCGGCTTCCAGTCGCGCAGCAAGCTGTACAAGGCGGCCAAGGAGAACGTCGAGCGGGGGATGAAGTACGCCTACCGCGACCGGCGCCGGAAGAAGGGCGATTTCCGCTCGCTCTGGATCATGCGGATCAACGCCGCGGCCCGGATGCACGGCCTGAGCTACAGCCGCTTCATGGCCGGGCTCAAGGCGGCGGGCGTCGAGGTCAACCGCAAGGTCCTCGCCGACCTCGCGGTGCACGACGCCGAGGCGTTCGCCAAGTTCGCCGAGCTCGCGACCGCCAAGGCTGGGGCGTAACCCCGCTTGCGTCCGCCGGTCCCCGCCGGGGTCCGGTGACGCCAGGTTCCCGTGGGGTCGCCCGCCACCGGCGGTCGGCCCCACGTGCGCATCCCGCTTCCACGGTTCGGTGACACCCCAGATGACCGAACATCCCGTCCTCGCGGCCCTCGCGCCGCGCCTCGCCCTCGTTCCCTCCCTCGACGCCGCCCAGCTCGAGGCGGAGGAGACGGCCGTCCTCGGCCGCAAGAGCGGCGCCCTCTCCGGGCTCCTCAAGCAGCTGGCCGAGCTGCCGGAGGAGGAGCGCCGGCGCGTCGGCCAGGCGGCCAACCACCTGAAGGCGCAGTTCGAGGTGGCCTTCGCCGAGCGGCGCGGCGCGCTGGCCCAGGCCGGCGTCGCGGCGGCCCGCGCGAGCGTCGACCTCACGATGCCCGGCCGCGGCCGCTGGGTCGGCAGCCTCCACCCCGTCACCCAGGTGATGGACGAGATCCTCGGCATCTTCCGGGAACTCGGCTTCGTCCGCGTGGTCGGCCCCGAGGCCGAGACCGAGTGGCACAACTTCACCGCGCTCAACTTCCCGGCCGACCACCCGGCGATGGACCTCCACGACACGTTCTACGTGGACACCGGCGACCGGCGCGCCACCGAGCACGACCGCCGCCGTGGCCGGAGCTCGGGGCTCTTCCCGGCGCAGGAACGCCGCAGCGTCCCCGACCGCCGCCGCCCCGACGTGGGCCAGGTGCTCCTCCGCACCCACACCTCGCCGGTGCAGGTGCGCACCCTCCTCCAGCACCGTCCGCCGATCCGCGCGGTGATGCCGGGGATGGTCTACCGCAAGGATCCCTTCGACCAGTCGCACGCGCCGGCCTTCCTCCAGCTCGAAGGGCTGGTGGTGGACGACGGCGTGTCCTTCGTCGACCTCAAGGCCACGCTCACCCACTTTGCCCGGCGGTTCTTCTCCGCCCGCACCAGCGTGCGCTTCCGCCCGTCCTACTTCCCGTTCACCGAGCCCTCGGCCGAGATGGACGTCGAGTGCCAGCTTTGCGGCGGCGCGGGATGCGGCGCCTGCAAGGGCACCGGGTGGATGGAGATCCTCGGCTGCGGGATGGTGCACCCGCACGTGCTCCGCAACTGCGAGGTGGACCCGGAGCGCTACACCGGCTTCGCCTTCGGGATGGGCCCCCAGCGGCTGGCGATGCAGCGATACGGCATCACCGACATCCGGCTGCTCTACTCGGGCGACATGCGCTTCCTCTCCCAGTTCACCGGCTAACGCGATGAAGCTCTCCCGGAAGTGGCTGGAGGCCTTCC
Source organism: Gemmatimonadales bacterium (assembly GCA_035934835.1). Lineage (GTDB taxonomy): Bacteria > Gemmatimonadota > Gemmatimonadetes > Gemmatimonadales > GWC2-71-9 > CAMLHU01. Next base: position 2,037 of record DASYXP010000017.1, read on the forward strand.
TCCGCCGGCCCCTCGAGCTGCAGGACACCGTGCGCCGCCTGGCGCTCCTCGGCGCGCCGGTCGACGCCATCGAGCCGCTGCACCAGGAGCTCGAAGGGGTGGTCGTGGCGCTGGTGGACGAGGTGCGTCCCCATCCCAACGCCGATCGGCTCCGCCTCTGCACCGTGGACGACGGCTCGGGCGAGCGGCGCCAGGTGGTCTGTGGCGCGCCCAACGTCACGGCGGGGAAGCGCTACCCGTTCGCGCGGGTCGGGGTGACGCTCCCCGGCGGCGTCACCCTCGACACGCGGAAGATCCGGGGCGAGCTCTCCGAAGGGATGCTCTGCTCCGCCCGCGAACTCGGCCTGGGCCAGGACCACGATGGGATCCTCGAGCTCGACCTCACCGTGGCGCCCGGCACCCCGTTCCTCGACGCGATGCCGATCCGCGACGACCGGCTGGTCATCGACGTCACCCCCAACCGGCCCGACCTCCTGGGCCACAAGGGCGTGGCGCGCGAACTGGCCGCCAGCTTCGGCGTGCCGCTCCGGCTCCCGGAGATCCCCGGTGCGGAGCTCCTCGACGTGCCGCCGGCCACCCGGAGCGAAGGCGCGCCGGTGGTGCTCGACGGCGTCCGCGTGGCGCTCGAGGACCGGCTCGGCTGCCATCGACTCCTCGCCGCCGTCATCCGCGGCGTCAAGGTCGGGCCCTCGCCGGCGTGGCTCGCGGATCGGGTGTCGGCCGCCGGGGTGAGGAGCATCAACAACGTGGTCGACGCGACCAACTACGTGATGCTCGAGCTCGACCACCCGATGCACGCGTACGACCTCGCCAGGCTGCAGGGGCCGACGCTCTGGGTCCGCCGGGCCCGCCACTCCGAGACCGTCATCACGCTGGACGACGAGGCGCGGGTGCTCGATCCCGGCATCACCGTCATCGCCGACGAGCGCGGCGCCATCGGCGTCGCCGGGGTGATGGGGGCGGCGCACGTCGAGGTCACCGACGCGACCACCGACCTGGTGCTCGAGTGCGCCTGGTTCGAGCCGCGGGGGATCCGCCGGACCCGGAAGCAGCTCGAGATCACCACCGAAGCGAGCTTCCGCTTCGAACGCGGCGTCGACCTCTGGGGCGCCGGGGACGCGCTCCGCCGCTGCATCGAGATCATCCTCGCCACGGCCGGCGGCACCATGAGCGTGCCACCCGCCGACATCTGGCCGATGGCCGCGCACCCGCCGCGCGTGTTCCTCCGCCCGGCGCGCGTCACCCGCGTGCTCGGCGTCGAGCTTCCGGTGGCCCGGATCGAGCAGTACCTCACCGCCATCGGCGCCACCGTGCTCGCCAAGCCGGACGACGCCCGCATCGCGGTCGACGTGCCGGGATGGCGCCCCGACCTCGTCGAGGAGATCGACCTGATCGAGGAAGTGGCGCGGATGCACGGCTACGACGCCTTCCCCGGGGAACTCCGCCCCTTCCGCCTGGGTGAGCTGGCCGACGCCACGATCGAGGTCGCGGCCGATCGGGTGCGCCGCGGACTTTCGGCGCTCGGGGTCTCGGAGGCGCAGTCGCTTCCGTTCTCGGCCGAGGATGGGCAGTGGAGCGTCAGGCTGCGCAACCCCCTCGCCGCCGACGAGGGGTGCCTCCGCCGCCGCCTGCTCCCTGGCCTCGTCCGCCAGGCGGAGCTCAACTGGGCCAACCAGGTCGGCGCGGTGCGGCTCTTCGAGGTGGGTAGCGTGTTCGTCACTGGCGGGCCGGGCCAGCCGCCATCGGAAGAGCGGCGCGTGGCCGGCGTGGTGACCGGTCCGCGCGGGCCCCGGCATTGGTCCAATTCCGAGGCCAAGGTGTACGACCGGTGGGACGTGAAGGGCCTTTTCGAGTCGGCGGTGGCTCTGGCGCACCCCGACGCCCTTGTGCAAGTTGAAGGCGACGAATGGGTTGCGGTGACGCCCGACGGCCAGGTCGTGGGGCGCGCGGGGGCGCAGGCTGCCGATGCACCGCCCTGGGCCGACCCGCTCTTCGGCTTCGAGCTCTCGCTCGATCCGGCGCCCCGGTTCCCGGTCCGGTTCCGGCCGCTCCCGGCCTTCCCGGCGGTGGAGCGCGACCTCTCCCTCACCGTGCCGGACGAGGTGCCCGCGGTCCGGCTCGAGCGGGTGGTGGCGCGCGCGGCCGGAGACCACCTCGAGGCGATCGGCGTGCGCGACGAGTATCGCGGACCCAAGGTGCCGGCGGGGACCCGGGGCCTCACGCTCCGGCTCACCTTCCGCGACGCGGGCCGCACGCTCCGCGATTCCGAGGTCGACGGTGCCGTCAACCGGGTGATGTCCGCCCTGCTGCGGGAGGCCGGTGTCCAGCTACGAACGTCCTGACTTCGGGGCCCTCGACGACCTCGAGCGCCTCCTCCGCCACGTGGGCGACGAGCTGGCCACGTGGCGCCGGCGTTCGCTGCGCGCGGAGCAGGAGCTCACCGACCTCAAGGCGAAGGGCGGGATGCTGGCGGGGCCGGAGCTGGTGCAGGTGCGCCAGCGCGTGGCCGACCTCGAGGCCGAGAACCAGGCGCTCCGCACCCGGCTCGACGCCGCCACCGAACGGGTGCGCGGGCTGATCCAGCGCCTGGCGTTCCTGGAGCGTGACCTCGAGGATGGTGCCGCGTGACGGCCTCCAAGCAGGCGGTCAAGGTCTGGATCGGCGGCGACGAGTACACCGTCCGCTCCGAGCTGCCGGCCGAGTACACGAAGGAGGTCGCGGCGTACCTGGACGCGGCCCTGAAGCGGGTGCGGGAGATGCTCCCGACCCTGGATGCCCAGAAGGCGGCGGTGCTGGCGGCGCTGGCCATCACCGACGAGCTGTTCCAGGCCCGGCGCGGCGACCGCGAGGTGGCGGCGCGCCTGACGGCCCTGGCGGATGACGTGGCGCGGATCCTCCCGCCGGCCAAGCGCGGGGAGCGGACCTCCACTGCGGGCGCATTGACCCTGAACGACCGATCCTGACCGGTTGACCATCCCGCGGCCCCCGGCCGCGTGGGAGATAGATCGATGTCCAACGACCTGCTGTTCTCGATGCTGGGCGGCCTCGTCGCCGGCCTGCTCGTCACCCTCCTGCTCACCTTCCTCTATATCCGGCGCGAGAAGCAGAGCGCCAGCGGGATCGCGGCGTCCGCCCGCGCCGATGCCGAGAAGCTCGTGGCCGAGGCTGCCCGCACGGCCACCGCCGCGCGCGAGGAGCTGATGCTCGAGGGGCGGAGCGCGCTCCTCAAGCTCCGGGAGGAGCTGGAGCAGGAGGTCCAGCGCCGGCGGGAGGAGCAGGGGCGCCTGGAGCGGCGGGTGGAGGAGCGCGACCGGGAGCTGGAGCAGCGCGGCCGCCAGGTGCAGCAGCAGGAGCGCGCCTTCCAGGACCGCGAGACGGCGCTCAAGCGGCGGGAGCAGGACCTCGACCAGCGCGCGCAGGAGCTCGACCTGCGCCGCGGCGAGGAACAGGCCCGGCTCGAGAAGCTGGCCGGCCTCACCGCCGAGGAGGCCAAGCGGGAGCTGGTGCACCGGGTGGAGGACGAGGCCCGGAGCGAGGCCGCCGCCCTGGCGCGCGACATCAAGGAGCAGGCCAAGCGGGGCGCGGAACGTGACGCGCGCCGGATCATCGCGATGAGCATCCAGCGGGTGGCCGCCGAGGCCACGGCCGAGAGCACCGTGGCCGCCGTGACGCTCCCGAGCGACGAGATGAAGGGGCGGATCATCGGGCGCGAGGGCCGGAACATCCGCGCCTTCGAGACCGCCACCGGCGTCGACGTGATCATCGACGACACGCCGGACACGGTGGTCATCTCGTGCTTCGAGCCGGTGCGGCGCGAGGTGGCGCGCCGGGCGCTCGAGGCGCTCATCGCCGACGGCCGCATCCACCCGGGCCGGATCGAGGAGGTCGTGGCCAAGGCGCAGAAGGAGCTCGAGGCCCAGCTGGTGGAGCTCGGCGAGCAGGCCGCCTACGAGACCGGCGTCCACGGGCTCCATCCCGAGCTCATCAAGTTCGTCGGCCGGATGCGCTACCGCACCTCCTACGGCCAGAACATCCTCGAGCACTCGAAGGAAGTGGCGTTCCTCGCCGGGATGATGGCGGCGGAGCTCAAGCTCGATATCGCCCTGGCCAAGCGCGGCGCGCTCCTCCACGACGTGGGCAAGGTGCTGACCCACGAGCACGAGGGCACCCACGTGGAGCTCGGCGTGGAGCTGGCGCGGAAGTTCGGCGAGACGGCGGCGGTGGTCGGCATCATCCACGCCCACCACGACGACGTGCCGCACGAGAGCGCCGAGTCGGTGCTGGTCCAGGCCGCGGACGCCATCAGCGGCTCCCGCCCCGGCGCCCGGCGCGAGGCCTTCGAGACCTACGTCAAGCGGCTCACCAAGCTCGAGGAGATCGCCAACGGGTACGCCGGCGTCGAGAAGACGAACGTCATCCAGGCGGGGCGCGAGGTGCGGGTCATCGTGACCCCCGACCGGGTGGATGACGCGCAGGCGGCCCAGCTCTGCGAGTCGATCGCCCGGCGCATCGAGGGCGAGGTCCAATACCCCGGCCAGATCAAGGTCGTGGTCGTCCGCGAAAGCCGGGCGGTGGACTTCGCCCGATGACCGCACGGATCATCGACGGCGCGGCGCTCGCGAAGACCCTCCGCGCCGAGATGGCCGACGACGTCCGGCGGCTCACCGCCCTCGGCCGCCGGCCGGGACTCGCCGCCGTCCTCGTGGGCGATGACCCCGCCAGCCAGTCGTACGTGCGGAGCAAGGGCAAGGCGTGCGAGGAGGCGGGGATGCTCTCCCGAACCGTGCTCCTCCCGGCCACCACGCCGGAGGCGGATCTCCTGGCGCTCATCGACCGGCTCAACGTCGACCCCGAGATCCACGGGATCCTGGTCCAGCTCCCGCTCCCCAGGCAGATCGACACCGAACGCGTCCTCCTCCGCGTCTCCCCGACGAAGGACGTCGACGGCTTCCACCCGATCAACGTCGGCCGCCTGGTCCTCGGCGACCCGAAGGCGTTCCGTCCCGCCACCCCCTGGGGCATCATCCAGATGCTCCTCCGCGAGAAGATCGACACCCGCGGCGCCCACGCCGTGGTCCTCGGCCGCTCGACGATCGTCGGCCGCCCGATGGCCAACCTCCTCCTGCAGGACGCGCCGGGCGGGAACGCCACCGTCACCGTCTGTCACTCCAAGACCCGCGACCTCCCGTCCGTCACCCGAACGGCCGATATCCTGATCGCCGCGATCGGCCGGCCGGAGTTCGTCACCCGCGACATGGTCAAGCCCGGCGCCGTCGTGATCGACGTCGGCATCAACCGCGTGGACGATGCGACGAAGCCCAAGGGCTATCGCCTCACCGGGGACGTGGCCTTCGGTCCGGTGTCGGAGGTGGCCTCCGCGATCACGCCGGTCCCCGGCGGCGTGGGGCCGATGACCATCGCGATGGTGCTCAAGAACACCATCCAGGCGGCGGAGATGGGCGCGTAGGCGCGCCCCACGCGCCATGACCGACCTCTTTTCCCAGCCCGACCAGCCCGCCGAGGGCGCCCTCACCGTCGCCGAGCTCGACCGGCGGTGCCGACGGCTCCTCGAAGGGGAGGTCGGCCCCACCTGGGTCAAGGGCGAGATCTCCGGCTTCAAGCCCTACCAGAGCGGGCACTGGTACTTCACGCTCAAGGACCAGGACGCGCAGATCCGCTGCGTGATGTGGCGGGCCAACGCGGCCAGGGCCGGCAAGCCGCCGACCGACGGCGCGCAGGTCTTCGTCTTCGGCACGCCCACCGTCTGGGAGGAGCGCGGCGAGTTCCGGCTCACCGTCACCCGGCTCCTCGCGCTCGAGGGGGTGGGCGCGCAGCAGCTCGCCTTCGAGCGCACGAAGAAGGCGCTCGAGAAGGACGGGCTCTTCGATCCCGCGCGGAAGCGGGCGCTCCCCGCCTTCGCCCGCACGGTGGCGGTGGTCACGAGCCTCGACGGCGCGGCGCTCCACGACATCATCACCGTGGCGCGCAAGCGCTGGCCGGCGGTGCGCCTGGTCGCGATCGGCACCAAGGTGCAGGGGAGCGAGGCGGAGGCCGAGGTGGTGGCGGCGCTCAAGCGGGTGGACCGGCTGGAGGGCATCGACGTGTGCATCGTGGGGCGGGGAGGCGGGGCGCGGGAGGACCTCGACGTCTTCAACCGTGAGTCCGTGTGCCGGGCGCTCGCGGCAGTCCGGGTGCCGACGGTCTCCGCGGTGGGGCACGAGACCGACATCTCGCTCACCGACCTCGTGGCCGATGTGCGCGCCGCCACGCCGTCCGCCGCCGCGGAGCTGGTGGTGCCCGATCGCGCCATCTGGTGGCACCGGGCGCAGGACCTGGCCACCCGGCTCGCCGGGGCGCTCACCCAGCGCGGGCGCCTCGCCCGGGAGCGGCTGGCCCGGAGCGCCGACCGGCTCGAGGCGGCCCTCGGCGACCTGCTCCTCGACCGCCGCCGCCACGCCGACCGCCTCGCCGCCCAGCTCGACGCATTGAGCCCGCTCAAGGTGCTGGGCCGCGGCTACGCGGTCCCCACCGGCGCCGAGGGCAGGGTGCTCAAGACCGTCGCGGACTTCGAGCCCGGCGCGGCGTTCACCCTCCGGGTGAGCGACGGTTCGGTGCCGGCCCGCGTGGAACCCAGGTAAGGAGGACGTCGATGCCCAGGAAAGCCGCCGAGGCCGCTTCGGAGACGCCGAGCCTGCAGGATGAGCTCCGGCGCCTGGAGGAGATCGTCCGCGAACTCGAGGGGCAGGAGCTCGACCTCGAC
>DASYXP010000049.1:0-5273 GCA_035934835.1 Gemmatimonadales bacterium
GAACGTCTCCTGCGCCAGGTCTTCGGCCAGCTCCCGGTCGCGGACCATCCGGTAGATCAGGGAAAAGACCGGGCGCTCGTAACGACGGAGGAGCTCACGGTAGGCGGCATCGCTCCCGCGCCGGGCCGCGAGCACGATGTCCTGGTCCGAAGCGCCGGGCGCCGGCGCCGGGCGGTCAGCCACGGACGGGGATCCGGCTTGCGCCGGTGTTTTCGGGCGGGGTAGGTTTGGCGGCTATGTCGGCCACGGAACTCAAGTTACCCGTGACGGGCGGCGCCGAGAAGCGGTCCTACGTCAGGCAGATGTTCGCCGCGATCGCCCCCAGTTACGACCTCCTGAACCACCTCCTTTCGCTCAACGCCGACCGGCGCTGGCGGCGGCTCGCCGTCGACCGGCTGGGCTGGGAGCGCGCCCCGTCCGGCCGCTACCTCGACCTTTGCGCCGGCACGCTCGACCTGGCCGCCGAGCTCGCGTGCCGCCCGGGGTTCCGGGGCCAGGTCGTGGCGGCCGACTTCGTGCCGGAAATGCTGGCGCTGGGACGGCACAAGGCCGCGACCGTCCGTCCCCTCACCGCCGATGCGCTGGAGCTGCCGTTCGCCGACGCGACCTTCGACGGCGTCACGATCGGGTTCGGGGTCCGGAACTTCAGCGACATCGACGCCGGCCTGCGCGAGGCGGCACGGGTGCTCAAGCGCGGCGCCCGGCTGGTGGTGCTCGACTGCTCCCAGCCGCCGTTCAAGCCGTTCCGGGCGCTCTACTATTTCTACTTCCGGCGCCTGCTCCCGCTCATCGGCAAGCTGATCTCCCGGCACGCCGACGCCTACACGTACCTCCCCGAGTCGGTCCTCGCGTTCCCGGGTGCGGAGATGCTGCAGGCGCACATGGAGGGTGCGGGATTCGAGCGTGTGGAGTACCGGCGGTTGCTGCTGGGGGTCGTGGCGATCCACGTGGGCACGAGGTGCTAGGTTCTAGGTGTGTCGAGGCGCGTAAGTTGGCACCTCGGCTCGTTGGTATGGTGTCATCCGGCGGTGAAGTCTCGCGTACTGTTCACGACTCGATCCCGGAGTCAACGGTGGCGGACTTCAAGCGGCTGAAGATCTGGCGGACCAGCCATGGGCTGAGCGTGAGCGTCTACGCCTTGGTGCGCACGTTACCGCGCGAGGAGGTGTATGGCCTGCGCGCACAGATGACGCGGGCGGCGGGCTCGATCCCGGCGAACATCGCGGAAGGTGTCGGACGGGGTGGGGACCGGGAAGTGGCGCGCTTTCTCGATATCGCGCTCGGCTCGGCGATGGAGCTCGAATGTCACGTGCTCCGGGCGCTCGATCTTCGGAATATCGACGTCGATCCTGCTCGCGCATTTCTCGCTGACTTGAACATGACCCAGAAGATGATCGCCAGTCTGCGGCTCAAGATCCGGAGGCGACTTCGCGCGTCCGGCTCCGGCCATCGATCCACGGCACACCTAGCACCCAGAACCTAGAGCCTAGAACCTAGGACCCAGCACCTAGTGCCTCAACGACCCTGGCCCGACCTCCAGACCTTCATCGCCGCCCTCGAGGCCCGGGGCGAGCTCACGCGCGTCCGGGTCGAGGTCGATCCCAGGTTCGAGGTCGCCGAGATCGTCCAGCGCGTCATCCGGCAGGGAGGACCGGCGCTCCTCTTCGAGCGGGTCAAGGGTGCGCGCTTCCCGCTGGTGATGAACCTCTTCGGCTCCGAGCGCCGCATCGAGCTGGCGCTGGGTCGGCACCCGCAGGCCATCGGCCAGGAGCTCCTGGGGCTAATCCAGCGGCTCAATCCACCGTCGCTCAAGGCGTTCTGGGCGGCGCGTGGCCAGCTCCTGCGCGCCCGGCACCTGCGGCCCCGGATCGTGGGGTCCGGCCCGGTGCAGGACGTGGTGGAGGCGCCGGCGCTCAGCACGCTGCCCAACCTGTGGAGCTGGCCCCGGGACGGCGGGCCGTTCATCACCTGGGGGCCGACGCTCACCGTCTCCCCCGCGAACGGCCGGCGGAACTTCGGGCTGTACCGCCTGCAGGTCTTCGACGACCGCACCACCGGGATGCACTGGCAGTCGATGAAGGGGGGCCGCGGGCACCACTACGAGGCGGAGCGCCAGGGCCGGCCGCTCGAGGCCGCGGTGGTGCTGGGCGGCGACCCGGTCACGATGCTCTCGGCCATCTTCCCGCTCCCCGAGGACTTCGACGAGCTGGGCCTTGCCGGCTACGTGCGGGGCCAGGCCACCCGGCTCGTGCGCGGACGGTCGATTTCGCTCGACGTGCCGGCCAACGCCGAGATCGTCCTCGAAGGGGTGGTTGCGCCGGGCGAGCGCCGGATGGAAGGGCCCTTCGGCGACCACTACGGCCACTATTCCGAGGCGGAACCCTTCCCGGTATTCCATGTGCGCACGATGACCCGCCGCCGGGCGCCGATCGTGCCGGCGGCGGTGGTCGGGATCCCGCCGCAGGAGGACAAGTGGATCGGCCTCGCCGTGGGCGACATCGTCGGCCCGCTCATCAAGGTCATCAACCCGAGCATCGTGGACCTCTTTGCGTCGGATGACGCGGTGTTCCACAACCTGCTCATCGTGGCGAGCCGGGAGCGCCACCCGAAGGAGGTCCTCAAGACCGCCTTCAACCTCCTCGGCACCGGCCAGCTGGCGCTCACCAAGGTGACGGTGATGGTCCGGGAAGACGTGCCCGTGCGTGACGCCCGCCGGGTGCTGCGCGAGCTGTGGCACCGCTTCGACCCGGGCGAGCGGATGCTCCTCATCCCGACCGCCCCGCTCGACACGCTCGACTACACGTCGTTCACGCTCCACGTCGGGAGCAAGCTCGTGCTCGACGCCACCGGCGAAGTGGTCCAGCCGGCGGAGCCGCCGCTCGCGGTCGAGGATCCCGCGCGGTCCGACCCGCGGGTCAGGGACCACCGCCTGGTGGAGGGGTTCCTCGTGGTCCGGGTGCGGGAGCAGCCGCGCGAGGTGCTGCAGCGCCTGGTCCAGTGGGAGGGGCTCGGGCCGGTGCGGTTCATCGCCGCGGTGAGCGAGGACGTGGACCTCGACGACCGGACGAGCCTCATCTGGGGCATCTTCACCCGCTTCGACCCGGCGCGCGACCTGCTCTTCCAGGAGCAGCGCTTCATCGGCGCCAAGCCGGTGTACGGCGGCCGGATCGGCATCGACGCGACCTGGAAGCCCGGGTACCCGCCGGTGGTGGAAATGCCGGAGGAGACGGTGCGAATGGTGGAGCGGCGGTGGGGGGAGTATTTCGGTGAGAGGTGAGCGGTGAGTGGTGAGCGGGAACTGCGTGAACGGTGAACGGTGAACGGGGAACGGGGCATCGGCGAGCTCGGCCAACGACCAACGACCAACGACTACCGACCAACGACCAACGACCCTCGACTCCCAACCATGACCCGCGACCCGCGACCCCCGACCCCCTACCCCCGACCCCCGACCCGCCGAGAAGGCCAGACCTTCGAGGGGCGCTCGCTCGTCGTGCGGTACGTCAACTTCGTCAAGCTGCCGCATACGCTCTTCGCGTTGCCGTTCGCCCTGCTGGGCGTGCTGGCGGCCTCGCGCCGGGCGCCGGTCACGCTGACCACGCTCGGACTCGTGGTGGTGGCGTTCTCCGCCGCGCGCTGGGTGGCAATGGGCTTCAACCGGATCGCCGACCGGGTCATCGACGCCCGGAACCCCCGCACGCTGATGCGGGAGCTGCCGCAGGGCGCGCTGACCCTGGGCCAGGCGTGGGCGTCGGTCGCGGTGGCCGGGGCGCTCTTCGTCCTGGCCGCGTGGCTCCTCAACCCCATCTGCTTTGCCCTCTCGCCGGCGGCCCTGGCCTGGGTCATGGCCTACAGCCTCAGCAAGCGCTTCACCAGCCTGGCCCACCTCTGGCTCGGCCTCGGCATGGCCATCGCCCCGGTGGGCGGATACCTCGCCATCACCGGCCGGTGGAGCACGCCCTGGTGGCTCCTCGTCGCCGTGGCCGTGGCGGTGATGACCTGGGGCGCCGGATTCGACATCTTCTACGCCCTGCCCGACGAAGGCTTCGACCGCGACGAGGGACTCCGGAGCCTGGTGGTGCGGCTCGGCCAGCGGCGGGCCATCCTGGCGGCCAAGCTCCTCCACGGCCTGACCGTCCCGGCGCTGGTGCTCTTCGGGTACGCGGCCGGCTTCGGGCTCTGGTACTATTCAGGCTTGGTAGTGGCCGCCGCGATCCTGGCGTACGAACACCAGCTCGTCCGCCCCGGGGACCTCTCCCGGCTCGACGCAGCGTTCTTCACGATGAACGGCGTCATGAGCGTCACGGTCTTCGCGTTCGCACTCCTCGACAGGATGGTCACATGACGGGCAAGAAGAAGCAGGAAGCGGGGAAGGGGCCGGGGCAGAAGGAGAAGAAGCCGGCGAACAAGCCCAAGGCGGCGCCCACGCCGCCGGCAGCTCCCGTGGCCAAGGCCGCTACGCCGGTGGCTGCGGCGCCCGCGCCGGCGCCGGGCAAGGCGGCCGAACCCGCGCCTCCGGCCAAGGTGGGGAAGCCGGTGCCGCCAAGGCACGGGATCCCGCTGCCGGAGCACGGCTCGAAGTTCTTCGGCGCCCCGCCGCAGGGAAAGCGCCCGGGCCCTCGGGTGCCGCCGGCGCATCCGGTCCGGATGCCCACCGGCAACCGGAGGGGCGGCTGAGCGACCAGCCGCTGATCCTCGCGATCACGGGAGCGTCGGGGGCGCCGTACGCGGTGCGGCTCCTCGAGTTGCTGGCGCGTCACCGGGTGCCGACCTGGCTCCTCATCTCCTCGCACGGGCAGCGGCTGCTGCAGGAAGAGTGCGGGATCACGAACGTGGAGGGGCTCCAGGGGGCCACCGGCGGGGATTGGAGCACCATCACCCATTTCCCCGACGGCGACCGCGGCGCCAGGCCGGCGTCAGGGTCGGTGAAGACCCGTGGGATGGTCATCTGCCCCTGTTCGATGGGTACCGCCGGGTCGATCGCCGCAGGCACGAGCCGCTCGCTCATTGAGCGCGCCGCGGACGTGACCCTCAAGGAGCGGCGACCCCTCATCCTCGTGCCCCGCGAGACGCCCCTCTCGCTCATCCACCTCCGCAACCTGACCGCGCTCACCGAAGCCGGCGCCACGATCCTTCCGGCGGCGCCGGGTTTTTACCACCGACCCAGGGAGATCGCCGAACTGGTGGACTTCGTGGTGCAGCGGATCCTCGACCAGGTGGGGCTCGGGATCGAGGTGGGGAAGCGGTGGGGAAGTCAGTAAGGTGCGGGGTAC
>DASYXP010000050.1:0-2245 GCA_035934835.1 Gemmatimonadales bacterium
GACCCGCGCGCCCGAGGTGATCGACACCTGGTTCGATTCGGGTTCGATGCCGTACGCGCAGTGGCACCAGCCCTTCGAGCACGACGCCGAGTTCCGGGCGCACTTCCCGGCGGATTACATCTGCGAGGGCGTCGACCAGACCCGCGGGTGGTTCTACTCGCTGCTGGCCATCGCCACGACGGCCTTCGACGCGCCGGCCTACCGGAACGTGATCGTCAACGAACTGGTGCTCGACGCCGACGGCCAGAAGATGTCGAAGAGCCGCGGCAATGTGGTCGACCCCTGGTCGGTCATCGGGGAGTTCGGGGCCGACGCCGTGCGGCTCTTCCTCCTGGCGGGGAGCCAGGTGTGGCTCCCCAAGCGCTTCGACCGGCGCGCCATCCCCGACGTGGCCGGCGGGTTCCTCAATACCCTCCGGAACACGTACGGCTTCTTCCAGCTCTACGCCGGCGACTGGCGGCCCGGCACGTCCGGCACCCGCACCCGCGCCGACGACTGGGTCCTGGGCCGGCTCGACCGCACGGTGGCGGCGGTGCGGGGGAGCTGGGACGGGTACGATGCCACGCAGGGCGTCCGCGCCATCATGGAGTTCGTGGTGGACGACCTCTCCAACTGGTACGTCCGCACCAATCGCGACCGCTTCTGGGCCCCCGACGCCTCGGCCGATCCCGCCGCCCTCGCGACGCTCCACGAATGCCTGGTGACGGTGGCCCGCCTCCTGGCGCCGGCGGCGCCCTTTGCGGCCGACTGGCTCCACCGGGCGCTCACGGCAAATTCGGTCCACCTAGCTACCTTTCCCGCCCATCCGGGCGGTCGCCTGCGGGGCGCGCCGGGGCTCGATGGGGCGATGGACGCCGTCCGGCGGCTCACGTCGCTGGCCCGCGCGGCCCGCGACGAGGCAGGGCTCCGGGTCCGCCAGCCGCTCGCGCGGATGACGGTGGCGGTACCCGCCGAGGTGCTGGGCGCGGAGTTCGAGGCGCTGCTGCCGCTCCTGGCGCGCGAGGTCAACGTGAAGTCGGTCGAGGTGGCGGCCTCTGAGGACTCGCTCGTCCGCCTCAAGGTGAAGGGCAACTTCCGGGCGCTCGGCAAGCGCTACGGCAAGGCCACGCCGCAGGCGGTCAAGGCGCTCGAGACGCTCACCGCGGCGCAGGTCCGAGACATCGAATCGGGGCGGGGCGCCACGGTGACGGTCGACGGCGCCACCTTCTCCTATGGTGCCGAGGACGTGATCGTGGAGCGCGAGGTGGCGAGCGACTGGCTGGTGCAGAGCGCCGGCGCCTTCGTGGCCGCGCTCGATCCGGCGCTCACCCCGGCGCTCGCCGCCGAGGGGCTGGCGCGGGAGCTGGTGAGCCGGGTGCAGCGGCTGCGGCGGGACGCCGGGTTCGCGTATACCGACCGGATCGTCCTGGCGGTGAGCGGCGCCGAGCCGGTCCTGGCGGCGGCCCGGGACCACGAGGCGTTCCTCCGCTCCGAGACCCTGGCCCGGCAGCTGGACGTGGGTGCGCGGCTCGAGCGCCCGGACCTCGAACAGGTCGTCGAACTGGACGGCCATGCAGTGACGGTCGGTCTCCGGCGCCAGGGTGGCGCGGCGGCCTGATACAACCCGAATCCCTGGGACTTTATGAACAAGAAGCAGCTCGCCCACATGGAGAAGCGTCTCCTCGAGGAGCGCGCCCGCGTGATGAAGGAACTCGGCACCTACGACGAGTCCTTCAATGCGACCCTCCAGAACGAGGACGGCGACCTTTCCTCCTACTCGTTCCACATGGCCGACCAGGGCACCGACGCGATGGAGCGGGAAAAGCAATTCCTGATGGCGTCGAAGGAAGGGCGCTACCTCTGGCACGTGAACCAGGCGCTCCGCCGCCTGTACAGCAACCCGGAAAAGTTCGGCCAGTGCGAGACCTGCGGCGCCGACATCCAGTTCGAGCGGCTGGACGCGCTGCCCCACGCGCGGCTCTGCATCAACTGCAAGGAGAAGGAAGAGGATGCCAAGCGCCGCTGAGCGGCGGCTCTTCCTTGGCGTGGCGGCCGCCGTGGCGCTGGCCGACCTGGTGGCCAAGCTCGTGGCCGTGGCGTGGCTCCGGGCCTCCCCCGGCGTGGCGGTGGTGGGGGAGTGGGTGCAGCTCCGGCTGGTGTTCAATCCCGGCGCCGCGTTCGGCGTGAGCGTGGGGAGCTGGAGCCGGGTCGGGTTCTCGGTGGTCGCCGTCGGCGCCATCGTCCTTCTGGCGCGCGTCTCCCGCCG
>DASYXP010000084.1:0-1549 GCA_035934835.1 Gemmatimonadales bacterium
CGCCGGCAGGAGCGGCGGCACCGGCGGCAGCCGCCGTGGCGGACGACGATGAGATGGCGCTCGAAGCGTGGATCGACTCGGCGCGCTGCACCACCTGCAACGAATGCATCAACCTCAACAAGAAGATGTTCGCCTACAACGCCGACAAGCAGGCCTACATCAAGGACCCGCGCGCCGGGACCTTTGCCCAGCTCGTGACCGCGGCGGAGCACTGCCCGGTGTCGATCATCCACCCCGGCACGCCGCTCGATCCCAGGGAAAAGGACCTCCCCAAGTGGACCGCGCGCGCCGCGAAGTTCAACTGAGCCCGGGCCGATGACCGCGACCGGCTTCCGCCACGGTGTCCACCCCCCCGAGGAGAAGGGGCTCACCTCCGGCCTTCCCATCCGGCGGATGCCCTTCCCCGACGAGATCGTCCTTCCGCTCCGCCAGCACGCGGGGAAGCCCGCCATCCCCTGCGTCAAGGTGGGAGACCACGTCGAGCGCGGCGACCCGGTGGCCCTGGCCGACGGGTGGGTGTCGGTCCCCATCCACGCCTCCGCCGCCGGCACGGTGACGGCCATCGACTGGTGGCCCCACCCCGACGGCTCGATGGCGCAGGCGGTGAAGATCAAGGTGGACCGCTTTGCCGCCCAGGTGCCGCGGCCGCGGTTGGTGCCCAGGTGGGAGGGGCTCTCCACCGACCAGGTGATCCGCGCGGTGCAGGACGCCGGCGTCGTGGGGCTCGGCGGCGCCGCCTTCCCCACCCACGTCAAGCTGGCGCCGCCCAGGGACCATGCGGTGCACACGCTCATCATCAATGGCGCCGAGTGCGAGCCGTACTTGACCTCGGACCACCGGACGATGGCCGAGTATCCCGACCGCGTGCTCTTCGGGATCCGGGTGATGATGCACTGTCTCGGCGTCACCCGGTGCGTGGTGGGCGTGGAGCGGAACAAGCCCGACGCCATCGCCGCGCTCGAAGGGGCTCGCCCCGCCGACCTCGACGTCACCATCCTGCCGCTCACGGTCAAGTATCCGCAGGGCGCGGAGAAGATGCTGATCCACGCCGTGACCGGGATCGAAGTGCCGTCGGGCCAGCTGCCGGTGTCGGTGGGCGTGGTGGTGCAGAACGTCGGATCGGTCTCCGCCATCGCCGAGGTGTTCGAGACCGGACTCCCCCTCATCGAGCGCATCGTGACCGTGTCGGGGCGCGGGCTCCGCCGCCCCGCCAACCTGATCGTGCCGGTGGGGACCAAGCTGCGCGACCTCATCGCGTACTGCGGCGGGATGACCGACGAAGGCGCGGAGGTCATCATCGGCGGCCCGATGATGGGGCAGGCGCAGGCCGACCTCGATGCGCCGGTCCTCAAGGGGACCACCGGCGTCGTGGTGCTCCGGCGGGAGGAGACCCGGCAGGAGAAGGTCTACCCCTGCATCCACTGCGGCCGCTGCCTCGAGGCGTGCCCCGTGTTCCTCAACCCCTCCCTCCTCGGCGACTTTGCCCGCGTGGGGCGCTACGACGACATGGCGGAGCACCACCTGGCTGACTGCATGCTCTGCGGATCGT
>DASYXP010000087.1:0-3627 GCA_035934835.1 Gemmatimonadales bacterium
GGGCGGCGGTGGCCATCCACGACACCAGCTCAGTGGTGGGCGCCGCGGCGAGCTACGGCCCGGCGGCGCTGCAGCAGGCCACGGTGCTCAAGCTGGCGCGCGCGCTCTGGATCGTGCCGCTCACCCTCGGCGCCGCGGCCATCGAGCGGCGCCGCCGCGGCCCGACCGCGGCGCGGACGTCGCTCACCTTCCCCTGGTTCATCGGCCTCTTCCTCGTGGCGGCGCTCATCCGCACGCTGCTCCCGCCCTCCAGCGCCGGCGCCCTGCACGTGGTGACGCTCGTGGCGCACGGCGCGCTGGTGCTGACGCTCTTCTTGATCGGCGCCGGACTGACCCGCGCCACGCTCCGCTCGGTGGGCACCCGCCCGCTGGTCCAGGGCGTGATCCTGTGGGCGGCGGTCGGCGCCCTCGCGTTGATCGCGGTGCGCCGCTGGGCCGGCGGCTGACCGAGCGCGCCTTGCGGAAATGACCAAGGGCGGGAGTTTTCGATGCGCGGCCCGGCCGTCTTCCTGCCGCCGCGTCCCGTCCCCCATCCATCGCGCGCTCCGCGAGGCACCATGTTCCTGCTCATTCCGCTGGCGCTCCTCTCCCAGGCACCACGCCCCCGGACGCCGGCCCGCGCTGTGGCGCTCGAGGTGGAACACCTCACCACACCCCTCGGCATCGACGCGGCCCACCCGCGCTTCTCGTGGCAGATGTCGGACCCGCGGCCCGGAGCGCGGCAGAGCGCCTACGAGATCCTGGTCGCCACGACGCCGGCCCAGCTGACCGCGACCCGCGCCGACGTCTGGCGGAGCGGCGTCGTCCGGAGCGGCGCCACGCTCGACGTGCCGTACACCGGCGCCGCGCTCGCGCCGATGCAACGCTACTACTGGACAGTCTGCCTCCACGACCGCCACGACCGCCCCGCGCCCTGCGCCGCAGCCACGTGGTTCGAGACCGGGCTGATGGCCACGCCTTGGCGCGCCAAGTGGATCGCCGCGAGCCCGTCGATGCTCGACACCATCGCCCACGACCCGCTCGACGGCGACACCGCCAGCGCCGACGGCCGCCCGCCACTCCTGCGGAGGGACGTGATCCTCGCCGCCCGCCCCGTCCGGGCCCGCATCTACGCCACCGCCCTCGGCAGCTATCGGCTCAGCATCAACGGGCAGCCGGTGAGCCGGGCGGTGTTCACCCCCGACTGGACCGACTACCGCTATCGCGTCACCTACCAGGCATACGACGTCACTTCCCTCCTCCACGCAGGCCCGAACGCGCTCGGCGTCCTCCTCGGCGCCGGATGGTACGCGAGCCGCTTCGGGTTCTCGTCCAAGCGGTACGCCTACGGACCGCCACCGGTCCGGCTCCTCCTCGAACTCCACCTGACCTACGCCGACGGCCGCACCGAGGTAGTGACGACCGACAGCAGCTGGCGGACCGCGCCGAGCCCGGTGCTGATCTCCGAGATCTACGACGGGGAGACGTACGATGCGCGGCTGGAGCAGCCAGGATGGGACCGGCCCGGCTTCGATGGGACGCACTGGCGGCACGCCATCGAGCTGCCGCCGGTGGGCGTGAGCCTCCAGCCCCAGGCGATGCCGCCGATCGAGGAGACCGACTCCGTCCGGCCGATCCGGCGGTGGTCACCCAGGGCGGGAGTGTACGTCTTCGACCTGGGGCAGAACATCGCCGGGTGGGCGCGGCTCCACGTGCAGGGGAAGGCGGGGACGCGGGTGCAGCTGCGCTTTGCCGAGATCCTCGATCCCGACTCGAGCGGCAACATCACCCAGATCAACCTGCGGAGCGCCAAGGCCACCGACGTGTACGTGCTGCGCGGCCGGGGCGCGGAGACATTCACGCCGCACTTCACCTATCACGGCTTCCGCTACGTCGAGGTGACCGGCTATCCCCGCATGCCGCCGATGGACGCCGTCATCGGGATCGTGGCCCACACGGCGCTCCCCGAGACCGGTACGTTCGCCTCCTCGGACCCGATGCTCGACCGGCTCTGGCAGAACGTGATGTGGACCCAGCGCGCCAACCTTTACAGCGTGCCGACCGACTGCCCCCAGCGCGACGAGCGGATGGGATGGATGGGCGACGCGCAGGTCTTCTGGCGCACGGCGAGCTACAACATGGACATGGCGGCGTTCGGCGAGAAATGGCTCGGCGACGTGCGCGACGGGCAGACGGCGCCGGGGTGCTTCCCCAACTTTGCGCCCAATTTCCTGGGCGTCCTGACCTGCGGCGCGCCGGGCTGGGCCGATGCCGGCGTCATCATCCCCTGGACCAACTGGCGCCAGTATGGCGACACGGCGGAGCTCGCCACGCACTGGGATGCGATGGAGCGCTACCTGGCGTTCATCGCCGATTCGAACCCCGGCTTCCTCTGGACCCGGCGGAAGTCGGTCGAGTTCGGCGACTGGCTCCCCGCCGGCAGCACCACGTCGTGGGGGCAGACCAACACCGACCTCATCTCGACCGCCTTCTGGGCGTACGACGCGTCACTGATGGCGCAGATGGCGCGGGCCATCGGCCGAGGGGAGCGGGCGGCGCATTACGACTCGCTCGCGGGCCGGGTCCGCGCCGCATTCGACAGCGCGTTCGTCCTTCCCGATGGCCGGGTCGGCGCGCCCTTCACCAACGCCGACAGCATCCACTCCGACTACACCCAGACGGCGTCGGTGCTGGCGCTCCGCTTCGGCCTCGTCCCGGATTCGCTCAAGGCGGCCGTGGCGCGGCACCTGGTGCTGGACATCCGGGCCCACGGCGGCCACCTGACCACCGGATTCCTCGGCAGCTCGTTCATCCTCCCCGTGCTCTCCGACGCCGGCCAGGACGACGCGGCCTTCGAGCTCCTGTTCCAGCAGAGCTTCCCGTCGTGGCTCTATGAGGTGAAGGCGGGTGCGACGACGACCTGGGAGCGGTGGAACGGCGACCACGGGAACCCGGAGATGAATTCGTACAGTCACTACGCCTTCGGCGCGGTGGGCGAATGGCTCTACCGGTACCTGGCGGGGATCGACGAGGCGCCCGACGCGGTGGCGTTCGACCGGATCGTGATCCATCCGCGCTGGTCGCCCAGGCTCAGCTCCGTCCGCGCCACCTACCGCTCGGCTCGAGGCGAAATAGCGAGCGGCTGGGTGCGCCAGCACGACGGGTCGATCGTGGTGAGTGGCCGGATCCCGGCCAACACCACCGGGGAAGTGATGCTGCCCGGATGGAGCGCGCCAAAGCCGATCGAAGCGGGGGCGTTCAGGTTCGTCGTGCGGGGCTGAGTTCGTGGCTGGGGGAACGTCGGCGTCAGGCCGGCGTCGGCGTCCGCGCGCCGGGCAGGCGTAGCCCCGACCGGACCTCGTCCTGCGCGGCGACGAGGCGTTCCACCGCGTCGGACACCTCGGCGGCGACGTCGAGGTGAGTGGTAAGCCCCTCGACGGTGAGGGAGCCCGCGTGCAGGCGCAGAAGGTTGAGCCGGATCGTCTCGAGCGCGCCGACGGCATCGGCCAGGCGTTGGTGCACCGCGTCGCGCGCCGCCCGCACCTCGGCGTATTCCACTGAGTCTGCGCGGTCGCCGGCGTCGGTGAGTGCGTCCTGCAACCCGTCGAGCCTTTCCCGCAGCGCCTGCGCATCCCGCTGCAGCCGCTC
>DASYXP010000092.1:0-9237 GCA_035934835.1 Gemmatimonadales bacterium
GTCGACGAGCTCTTCCGGATCGGGGTCGGCCGGGGCCGGAGCCGGCGATTCCTCTATCTCGGCATCAACAGCTTCACCACGTCGGAGGCGCGCTGCGTCCCCGCCGACCGCCCCGACGGGGAGTGGCGGGTCATCGTGCCGCGCGCGCACGGGCGCGAGTACGACGTGGACGACCGCGGCGACCGGTTCTGGTTCCGGGTCAATGACACCGGGAGGAATTTCCGGCTCGTGTCGGCGCCGGTCGACGCCCCGGCGCCCGGGCAGTGGCGGGAGGAGATGGCCCATCGCGATGACGTGATGCTCGAGGGGTTCGACCTCTTCCGCGACTTCACCGTCGTCCAGCAGCGGCGCGACGGGCTGCCGGAGCTCCGTGTGATGGGCGTCGACGGCGGCAATGACCACCTGATCGCGATGAGCGAGCCGGTCTACACCGCCGCCGCCGGGACCAACGCGGAATGGGACGCCGCGCACTACCGGTACAGCTACCAGTCGTTCATCACCCCGCCGTCGGTCTTCGACTATGAGGTCCGCTCCCGTACCCGCACGCTCCGCAAGCAGGTCGAGGTCCTCGGCGGCTACGATCCGGCGCAGTATGAGTCAGTCCGGGTGCATGCGGCGGCCGCCGACGGCGTCCAGGTCCCGGTGTCGCTCGTGTGGCGCCGGGGCACCCCCCGGGACGGGTCGGCGCCGATGCTCCTCACCGGGTACGGCGCCTACGGGATCCCCTATCCGGTGGCGTTCTCATCCACCCGGCTGTCACTGCTCGACCGGGGCGTGGTGTTCGCCGTGGCGCACATCCGCGGCGGCGGCGACCTCGGCAAGCCGTGGCACGATGGCGGCCGGATGATGAACAAGATGAACACGTTCACCGACTTCATCGCCTGCGCCGAGTCGCTGCTGCGCGACGGCTGGACCTCGCCCGCGCGGCTCGTCATCGAAGGCGGGAGCGCGGGCGGGCTCCTGATGGGCGCCGTCGCCAACCTCCGCCCCGAGCTCTGGGGGGCGGTGGTGAGCCACGTGCCGTTCGTCGACGTCCTCACCACGATGCTCGATGCCTCGCTCCCGCTCACCGTCGGCGAGTACGAGGAATGGGGCGATCCCAACGACGAGGCCGTGTACCGGTACCTCCGGCGATACTGCCCCTGGAGCAACCTCGAGGCCAGGGCCTACCCGGCGATGTACATCCGCACCTCGCTCAACGACAGCCAGGTGATGTACTGGGAGCCGGCCAAGTACGTCGCCAAGCTGCGCGCGCTCAAGACCGACCAGAACCCGGTCGTGCTCCTGACCAACATGGGCGCCGGCCACGGCGGAGCGTCGGGACGGTACGACCACCTTCACGAGCTGGCCCGGGACTACGCCTGGATGCTGGCGCGCATGGGCAGGGCGGTCGATGGGTAGTCGGTGGTCGGTGGTCGGAGGTCGTTGGTCGTTGGTCGTTGTCAGTGGTCGTTGGTCAGTGGTCGTTGGTCGTTGACAGCTGTCTGTTGTCTGTTGTCTGTTGTCCGTTGTCTGTTGTCCGTTGACTGACCGCTGATAGCTTACCAGCATGCCCCGCCCCACGCTCCCCGACCTCCTCGCCGCGCTGCCCAATTTCCTGCTCGCAGGCACCGCCATCCTCACCTGGTACGACCCGACCGTGCTCGGAGTCGGCAAGGTGAGCTACTTCGTGGCGCTGATGGTCCTCGAGTTCATCGTGCTGCACTCCGCCGCGTTCATGGGCACCGTGGCCTACGGGAAGGAGCCGAAGGTCGGGCGGGTCGCCGGCATCCTCGGCCTCGCGCTCTTCTATACGCTCTTTGCCGGCGGGGTCGCGCTGGCATTCCACCGGATGTGGCCCCTATGGGCCTTCTGGACCCTGGTGCTCAATCGGCTGGCGGGAGTGCTCCTGGGACAGCGGGGAGATGACGGTGCCGCGGCGGTGGTGCGCGCGGGATGGGCGGCAGGGATGGTGTTCTATCTCGTCGCGACGTTCCTGACGCTGCTCCTGCCGTTACCGCGGCTCGGCATCACACCCGATGTCGTGGCGGCCCAGCGGTTCACGGCATCCGGGCTCTGGGTGGCGCAGCCCTGGCGGGTGCTGGCGATGGCGGCGGTGTATTACATGCTCCAGGGAGTGTCGACGCTCAAGGCGCACGGGTGGGCGCAGCGCAAGTCGACGAACACTCCCCTCTCCACGACCGTGGAGAGGGGGTAGGGGGTGAGGAAGAGCGGTGGCGACCGGCGCACTCGCCGAAGCGCCGCATCCCCTCTCCACGACCGTCGAGAGGGGGTAGGGGGTGAGGAAGAGCGGTGGCCACCGGGGCACTCGCTGAAGACGCGCCTCTACTGCCTGATCGCCTTTCCGCCCGCCTTCTCCCAATTCACGAAGAGCACTCCTCCCGGCGCCTGGAATGCCGGCGCGCCCGGGGCCGGCGTCACCTGCAATTGCAGCTCCTCCACCGGCTCCTTCGAGCAGTCCCAGCACTGCAGGGCGAAATCACCGAGCCGCCGCGTGCGCGAGAGGAGCATCAAGTGCACCTGCGCATCGTCGGTCACCAGCGTGTCGTTCCGGAAGAGATGCGCCACCCCCCACGCCGCCACCCGGCTGTTGATCGTCGGCACGAGCGGCGTATGCACTCCGGTGTTCCCGTGGTAGTATAGCCCGAAGATGACCCCGCCGAACCGCGGGTGATGAGGCACGTCCTTGGTCTGGACCCGGTCGAGCACGAGCCGCCACCGCGTGCCATCGGCGGTGGTGAACTCGGCCAGGCCGAGGAGGGAGTCGCGAGTGGCACCGAGGTCCCACGCCGTCACCGCGAATGACCCGCTGATCCGCGCCACCCGGTCGGAATACGGCCCGTTCTCGGCCTGCTTCCGTATCATGGCCGCTTCCTCGCCGAAGAGCGGGAGCACGGCGCGAAGGCTGTCGGCAAAGGGGAACGGCCCCGGCAGGATCTGGATCACGGGACCCGCCCCTTCCACGCGGACCCCCATTGCCGCCTCGGCCGGATGATCGTCGTCGTCATCCTGCGTCGCCGGCTGGGTGTTGCCGACCACGAGATACGTTTCCATCCCCAGCTTCTTGTGGGAGTCGCCACCGACGGGGCAGTAGATCTCGTATCGCCCCGCCTTGAGGGTCAGGGCCAGCGTGGCGCTTTCCCCCGGCTGGAGGAGCCGGGTCCGCCGTTCGATCCCGCGTCCCTCCACTTCGAACTGATGGGGGATCGTCCCCCCGTTCTTCACCTGGAACGTCACCCGTCCCGGTGCCGCCTTCGCGGCCGAGAGCGCTACCTTCCATTCCGACAGGTCGACCTGCACGGTGTCTCCGACCGCCGGGCCACGGGCGATGGCCGCGGACAGCGCCACCCAGTAGAATGCCGAAACCATATCGAACCCTCTCCGTCAAATGGGACGTGATCGCGGACGGAAGGGTGACGCCGGTCCGCCATCCCATATTCCCGGGAATATCGGCGGCGATCCCGGCGTCTACTCAGGGTGCCCGATCCGAGGAATGAGGAGCTGTTGGAGAGCACCGACCACCGGCGGTTCGAGGAACTGATCCTCCCCCATCTCGATGCGGGCTACGCCCTGGCGCGCTGGCTCCTCCGGGCGGACGAGGACGCGCGCGACGTGGTCCAGGAGGGGGCGCTCCGCGCCGTGCGCGCCTTCGGCGGCTACCGCGGCGGCGACCCGCGCGCCTGGTTCCTGGCCATCGTGCGCAACACCGCCTGGAGCTGGCGCCGCAAGCACCGCCGCGACGCCGAGTGGGAGGAGTTCGACGACGAGCTCCACGGCGGCGCCGATCCCTCGCGGGACGCCGACCTCGACCGGCTCGGCGCCGTCGAGCAGGTGCACGCCGCGCTGGGACGGCTGGCGCCCGAGTACCGCGACGTCATCGTACTGCGGGAGTTCGAGGGATTGTCGTACCGGGAGATCGGCGAGGCCATCGGCGTGCCGGTCGGGACCGTGATGTCACGCTTGAGCCGAGCGCGGAAGCGGCTCGAAGAGCTCCTGATCCGCTCGGAAAGGAGTGCCCGATGACGCACGACGAAGCGCTCGCCATGCTCGATGCGCTCCTCGATGGGGAGCTCGCGCCGCCCGAGGCGCGGGAGGTCGAGGCCCACCTGATGGGTTGCGCCGAGTGCGCGCGCGTGCGGGAGCGGCGGCTGGCACTCCGCGAACGGCTCCTCCACGCGCGCAATGCCATCACCGCGCCCGCCGACCTCCGGCGGCAGGTGGGCAATGCCATCGCCGGGAGCGGGGTGACGCGCTTCCGGCCCCGGTGGCGCGCCGGTGCCGTCGTGCGGATCATCGGCGCGGCGGCGGCGCTGCTGTTGGTGGCGAGCGGTGGGTGGTGGATGGCGACGCGAGGCGCGGCGGAGCGGGAGCTCCAGTCGGAGCTCCTGGCGAGCCACATCCGCTCGCTCCTGCCGGGGCACCTGACCGACGTGCTTTCGTCCGACCAGCACACCGTGAAGCCCTGGTTCGACGGGAAGGTGGACTTCTCACCGCCCGTGACCGACCTGGCGGCGGAAGGATTCCCGCTCATCGGCGGGCGACTCGACTATGTGGGGGGGAGGGTCGTCGCGGCACTCGCGTACGGGCGGCGCCGGCACCTGATCAGCGTCTTTCTCTGGCCTGCGTCATCGCCTTCGTCCGCCTTGTCTGTCCCGTCCGCCGCACCCGCCCTGGTCACCCGCCAGGGCTACCATCTCCTCCGCGGCGACTGCGGCGCGTACACCTGCTGGCTGGTGTCGGACGTGGGGGAGAGCGACCTGCAGGAGCTGGTGGGAATGCTCAGGCCATCAGGTAGCGGTGGAGAGTGAACCACCACCTCACCGCCCCGCGTCATCCTCCCGCTTCCGCTCGGGCTGCTGCGCCAGCAAGCGCTCGGCAAAATCCAGCCGCTCCTGCGCTTCGCCCAGCTCCTGCCGCAGCGCGTTCACCTCGACCTCGAGAGTGTGCATCCCGGCCGGCAATTCACGCCCGCCGGCCGCACCCTGCGAACGCAGGTGCTGCGCCCACACGGCGAACGCCACGGCAAGGGCGCCGTGAAGTGTCGCGTGCCAGGCCTCCCCGCCCTGCGCCGCGAACCACACCCCCGCCAGGTTCACCGCGCCCAGCACGAGCGCGATCGGCTTCCACACCACTGGCTTGAACGTCACGAGCGTCTCCGTGTCACAATGAATCCAGGATCGCGGCCGTGAGGCCCGCCACGTGCCCCGGCACCGAGTCGTTGAGCTGTTCGAACACGGCGATGTCGTTCTGCCCCCTCTTGAGCCACGGCCCCGGCAGGTAGAGCGTCCGCTGCGGGCCGATCACGTCCCAGTACCGCCCCAGGTTGTGCCCGTTCACGAAGACGATCCCCTTCCCCCAACCCCTGAGGTCGAGGAAGCTGTCGCCGAGCGAGTCGAGGGTAAAGCTCCCGCGGTAGAGCGTGGGGACGCTCTCGACTTCCGGCGCCGGTGTGGCGATCGGCGCGGGGAGGCGGTCGAAGGGCAGCCGAGCCATCCGCCAGCCCGTCAACTCCGTGCCCGCCAGCCGCACCGGCGAGATGATCCCCTTCCGGTTCTGCTGCAGCTCCGATCCGTAGTTGATCCGCCCCTCGCTCTCCACCAGGATCTCAAGCTCCCCCCTGGCCGGCACGTCCACCACGGTCGAGAAGGTGCCGGTGCGCCGGTCGAGCATGGCCACCCGCCGTCCGTTCACGAACACGAGCCCGAAGTCCCGCAGCCCCGGCACCTCGAGCATCCCGTAGGCCGCGGAGTCGACCTGGTGCCGATACAGCACGTAGCCGGCCCGCTGACCCAGCTCTTCGAAGGTGAGCGGCCGCCGGGCGTGGACGTCGTGGAGGGTGTCGACCAGATCGTAGAGCCCGCCCGCCGCAGTGAGCGGGATGTCGGGGATGGCGATGACCGGCGCCGGGACCGGCACCGGCGGCAGCGGCCGCTTCGAGCGCCTGGCCAGAAGCGCCCGGAGGGCGTAGTACTTGGGCGTGGGATGGCCCGCCTCGTCGAGCGGGGCGTCGTAGTCGTAGCTCGTCAGGGAGGGCTGGATCGGCGCATCGGCGCTGGAGTTGGCGCCGGAGGTGAACCCGAAGTTGGTGCCGCCGTGGAACATGTAGAGGTTGACGCTGGCGCCGCGGGAAATGAGCGTGTCGTACGACCCGATGAAGTCCCTGGTCGCGACGCGGACGAACTTCTCCCCCCAGTGGTCGAGCCACCCGGGATAGAACTCCGGCACGAAGTACGGCCCCTTCCCGTGGTGGAACCGGTCGACCCGCGCCACGAGGGTGTCGTAGTTGGTCTCCCCGTTGGCGCCGGGCAGGACGCCGGGGATGGCCCCCTTGTCGAACAGCCCGTCCCCGTCCGCGGTGAAGAACGGGACATTGAACCCCGCGTCCCGGAACATCTGCCTGGTGAGCTGCATGTATCTATGGTCGCTCCCGAAGGAGCCGTACTCGTTCTCCACCTGCACCAGCACCACCGGCCCCCCGTGGGTCACGAGCCTCGGCGTGATCACCTTCGCCAGCGCCCGGATGTAGCGCTTCTCCGCGGCGAGGAAGCGCGGATCGCGCGTGCGCACCTTGAGCGACGTGTCCCTGGCCAGGTACGACGGATACCCGCCGAAGTCCCACTCGGCGCACACATACGGCCCCGGGCGGAGGATGACCCAGAGCCCCTGCTTCTTCGCCTCGTCGAGGAAGGCGCCGAGGTCCCGCTCGCCGGTGGAGAAATCGAAGTGCCCGGGACGGGTCTCGTGGAAGTTCCAGAAGACGTACGTCGTGATCGCGTTCAGCCCCATGGCCTTTGCCATCGCAAGCCGACTGGCCCAATACTCCCGCGGGATCCGCGCGTAATGGAGCTCACCGGAAAGGATCTGGAACGGCCTTCGGTCCAGAAGGAAGTGGCCGTTGGAGATGGAGAAGGTGTGGTGAATGGCGCGTGGCGTGTGCGGCGCGCTGCGACCCGCGACCCGTGACCCGTGACCCACGACTCGCAGTTCTCGACCCGCGACCCGCGACCCGCGACCTCCCGTCAAGGCCGCGATCACCGTCAGCAACACGACCGTCCGGTTCACTCGCCCTTCCTCCAAGGCTTCCACCGCGCCCCCGCCAGGAATCCGAGTCCCGCCACGAGCTGCACCGCGCCCCAGATCGTCACGATCGGCATCCCGGTGGGGCTGAGCGCAGGGTCGGCACCGTGCAGGAGGCCGTACGCCAGCAGCATCGCGCCGACCAGGGCAAAGAGCCCGCCGATGGGGACACGCAGGTCGAGCATCGCCGTCACCAGAAGATGAGGTTGAGCGCCACCGTGGCGCCGAGTGCCACGGCCGCGAGCGCCGCCGGGCGCCGGTACCAGGGCGCGGCCGCGTCCCGCGGGATCGGCGTCACCGAGTAGACGAGCCCCGCCAGTTCGGCCTCGGGGCGCGGTGCGGTGAAGAGGCTCACGACGATGGTCACCACGAAGCAGGTGGACCAAGCCGCGATGGCGGTCCAGAAGGTCTGCGCCAGTTCGCTCGGGAAGATGGCCATCACACCCAGGTATCCGCCCTTGACGCCGACCTCCGCGCCGACCGGGAGCGTCAGCCCGTGGTGCACCGCCGCCGCGAGGATCCCCGCCACCAGGCCGGCAAAGGCGCCGTGTCCGGTGGCGCGCTTCCAGAACATCCCCAGCATGAACGTGGCAAAGAGCGGCGCGTTCACGAACGCGAACACCAGCTGCAGCACGTCCATGATGTTGTTGAACGACGCCGCCACGTATGCGGCCGCGACCGACACCAGGACGCCGAGCACCGTGGCCCAGCGCCCCACGTGGAGGTAATGCGCGTCGGGGGCGTCGGGTCGCACGTAACTCTGGTAGATGTCATACGTGAGCACGGTGTTGAACGCGGTCACGTTCCCGGCCATCCCGCTCATGAACGAGGCAAGAAGGGCGGTGAGCCCGAGCCCCAGGAGCCCGGCGGGCAGGAGCTTGACCAGGAGCATCGGGGTCGCGAGGTCGAAGTCGGGCACCACGTGGCCGGCGGCGTCGAGGAGCGGCTGGCCGGCCGCCGTGAGCTTGTCGGGAATGAGCCCGTGCGCGCCGGTGCCGAGCGCCAGCGCGATCATGCCTGGCAGGATGACCAGGAACGGGAAGAGCATCTTGGGGAACGCGGCGATGATCGGCGTCCGGCGCGCGGCGGTCATCGACTCGGCCGCCATCGCCCGCTGGACCACGAGGAAGTCGGTGCACCAGTAGCCGAACGAAAGCACGAAGCCGAGCCCCATCACCAGCCCGAACCATTCGACCCCGATGGGGTTGGCGGCGGCGCTGCCGAGGTGCGCCCAGCTCCGCACGTATACGTCCGGCGCCATCCCCCGCGCGGTGGCCGCCTGCGCCAGCCGCGCGGTGAGCCCCGCCCAGCCGCCGACGCTCCGCATCCCGATCCACACCAGCGGCAGGAACCCGAAGACGATCAGGAAGAACTGCAGCACCTCGTTGTAGATGGCGCTGGTGAGCCCGCCCAGGAAGGTGTACGCCAGCACGATCGCCGCCGAGGCGAGCATGCTGACGTTGAAGTCCCAGCCGAGGAGGAGGTGGAAGAGCTTGCCCATCGCGTACATCGAGATGCCCGAGGAGAACACGGTCATCGCCGCGAAGGAGAGCGCGTTGACCGCGCGGGTCTTCTCGTCGAACCGGAGCCGCAGGTACTCCGGCACCGACCGCGCGCGCGATCCATAATAGAAGGGCATCATGAAGAGCCCGACGAAGAGCATCGCCGGGATGGCGCCCACCCAGTAGAAATGGCTGGTCACGATGCCGTACTTGGCCCCCGATGCCCCCATCCCCACCACCTCCTGCGCCCCCAGGTTGGCGGAGAGGAAGGCGAGCCCCGCCACCCACGCGGGGATGGACCGCCCCGAGAGCAGGAAATCGCCACTGCTCCGCATCCGCCCGCGCAAGGCCGCGCCGATGCCGAGCACGAAGGCGAAGTACACCGCCATCACGGCGTAGTCGATCCAATGGAGGGAGACCATGCGCTGCCGGGTCGGAAGGTGGGAGGTGGGCTCGCGTGGCTTGCAGCCGTGCTGTAGTATGTACGCTACCGCCCCGTCGCGCGAGCCGCGCGATCCCCCCGCCCCGGGACCCGATGCCGCCGCGTACGGTCGTGACCACCTGGCTGGAACTCGCCACTCCCGGCGATTTCCATCCCCCCGCCGCCATCCCCCCCGACCTGACCCTCGCCGGCCCGGCGTTCCAGTCCCCCGAGCTC